>JANYBE010000681.1 GCA_025360945.1 Rhizobacter sp.
GCCGGGTGCGACGGTGTGTTTCGGGATGGCCGGGTTCGGTGATGGAGCACGGTGCAAGCCACGCGCGCCGGCGGTGATCGTCGGCTGTTTGCCGGCCTTAACACGCTTTGTCTCGCGCCTGGCGCTTTCGACAACCCGCCGCTGCAGCCCGATGGCCTGGAACAGCAGTGCTTCTGAGATTCGCGGCTGGTTATTTGCCTTCATGGCTTTCACCGCAGCCCGCTGCTCCCAAAGAGTGATGCTGGGTCGGCGCAGATCGGCGTAGCGTGCCTCGACATAGTTGCGCCCGTCAGCACTGGCGAAGATCCGCGAGAGGTCTTCGGGGTGGTAGCGCACCCGGACCTGGCGGCGCTGCTCGCGCCAGACGATGAACACGGGGTGCCAATAGCGGATGTAGAAGATCGTCAATCCATCGGCCTGCACGGTGCGTTGTGCGAGCGGCATGAAGTTGATGAGCAGCCGCCAGGCCTCGTTTGGTCCAGGAGGAAGCTGACGGGGAGGGCGGGTTTCGCACAAGGTGGTCCAGGCCGCATGCGGTGTGGCGCCTTGTAGGCCCCGGTGCTCGGTGCGGTGATAGCGTTCCCCGACCTCCAGTGCCAACCAACGCTCGAACTCCAACAGAGTGAGGCACGCGTATTTCTCAGGCTTGCGGGCCTTGCGGCCTTTGGGGCTGTTCCCGGTCGCACCGGGCAGGCCTTTGAGGCGCTGCATGAGGGTGCGATTCATGCGCTCGATGTGGCCGCCGTAGTTAGGGCGGCCCACCGGTCGGTACTGCAGTTCGATGCCGTACTGCGCACAGCCCAACCGCAGAGCCCGGCTGCGGAACTCGGCGGCATTGTCCATATGCAGGGTCTTTGGTATGCCGGCCACTGGCCAGTCGATCGCCAAGCCCAAGTGTGCCAACCACTGATCCTTGAGTTGGATGACGCGGCTCATCAGCAATGCCACCGTGGCCGCGCTGGGCCGCTCCATGCCGAGGAAGAATGCGGGGATGGTTCGACTGGCCAGGTCGATGGCTACCGACAGCCATGGGCGACCGATGACTTTGCGGGTCCGCTGATCAACGATCAATACATCGGCTTGCGTGTGGTCGATCTGGACAATCTCCAGTGGCCAGGACGCGCCAAAGTTGCCTGGGGCAATCTCCGCACCGGGTTGCGCGGCTTCGCGCGAGAGCTGCGCCTGTCGATAAGCAATCATCCTCCGCTCAACGGTGTTGCGTGAGGGTGCGCCCAGGCCGACTCCATGGCAGCGGCGCTTGACTTCGGTATGCGTGTCCAGGACGGGATGTGCCAGCTCGCGTTGACGCGGAAGCCAGCGCTCCACGACATCGGTCAGGACGGCCTCCACTGGCGCCGGCAATCTGCGGGGCTCTCTCAGCCGACCGCTGTCGCTGGGCAGCAAAGACGTGGCCACGGGGTCACGTAAATAGCGCGTGCGAAGTCGGTAAACAGTTGACGGATGGACGCCAAGAAGCTGAGCGGCTCGCGCCGCTTGATCACGCCCAAGCCGCACCTTTCCGAGGGGGCGCAGGATGCGCGCGATCTTGATCTCGCGCTCGGTCAACGTCCTCGATTGAGTCAAGGCATCTACCCCCGAAAGCGGCGCTCGCACTATTCAAGGACACGAAGTGGGCAATTGCAAGGTTTGTGGAAAGCAAGCCCGAAATCGTTGCCTTAACGCAACGACCCCGGAGAGCTCAAAATTGTCGGAAACCACCGTTAAATCAAGAGCTTGGATGGCTTCACTGCTCGCACAGTTTGTGGAAATCGCTCGCGGGGTTTGTGGAACTCAACACTTGTCGGCCTTTTGCTGCGCTCTGAAGATCACCGATCTCGCGCCGTGAATCAGCAGGGTCCGCAAGTACGAGTCGCCCCTCTTGCTGATGCCCAACAGTGTTGGCTTGCCGCCGCTCGACTGTTGGCGAGGCACCAGGCCGAGCCAGGCTGCGACCTGGCGACCGCCGTCGAAGTTCTTCGCGTCACCGATTGACGCAACCAGAGCGCTAGCCGTGATCGGACCGATGCCGGGGATCTTCTCGAGCTTGCAGCTGGCCTCACTCGTGCGGTGCCATACCTTGATCTGGGCCTCGAGTTCAGCGACCTGCTTGTCGAGTTCCTTGAGGTGACCCATCAACCGGTCCACCAGCAAACGAAATGAGCCGGTAAGCTCGTTGCTGGCATCCTCGA
>JANYBE010000682.1 GCA_025360945.1 Rhizobacter sp.
TCGAGAAGGCGCACCCGGATGTGTTCAACGTGCTTCTGCAGGTGCTCGACGACGGCCGCCTGACCGACGGCCAGGGCCGCACGGTGGACTTCAAGAACACCGTGATTGTGATGACCAGCAATCTCGGCTCGCACCAGATCATGCAGATGGTCGGGCAGAGCAGCATGGCCATCCATGACGCGGTCTGGGCCGAGGTCAAGCAGCATTTCCGACCGGAATTCCTCAACCGCATCGACGAGGCAGTCGTGTTTCACGCGCTTGACGCGAAGAACATCGAGGCGATCGCGAAGATTCAGCTCAGGGTGCTGGAGGCCCGACTCGAGAAGATGGACATGAAGCTCGTGGTTTCACCACGTGCACTGGCCGAGCTCGCCAAGGCCGGGTTCGATCCTGTGTTCGGCGCGCGACCGTTGAAGCGAGAAATCCAGCGGCGCATCGAGAACCCGGTGGCCAAGCTGATCCTCGAAGGGCGCTTCGGGCCGAAGGACGTGATCCCGGTGGACTTCGAGGGCGAGGCGTTCGCCTTCGAGCGGGTGGTTCACTGAGCGGGCTTGGGTCCCGATTCGAACAGCGAGTCCATGCGCTGCACCTGCAGGCGTGCGAGCGTCAGGTTAGCGTTGGTCTTGTCGAGCGCCGCGTGCAGCGCTAGGCCCGGGTGTCCCGGCACTGCGCGCAGCAGCAGGTGGTGCGAGCCGAGCGTGATCGCGGCCTCGGGCATCGTGTGGCCCAGGCCCAGCGTGCGACTGCTAGCGCTCATGCCGGCGAGCAACGCCTTGCCGTGCATGGCCAGGTCGGCCGCACCCGGGCTGGCGCCTGCGTGGGTGACCTCGAGGCCGCTGCTCACGTCGAAGATGCAACAACTCACCATGCCCGGCAATTCGCTGAGCTGATGCACGTAGCGGTCGAGTAGGCTGCGCGGCACGGCGGCGCGTGCGGCGGCCGTGTCGACGGTGGGCATTGGGCGCATCGGGCGCGGCTCCGGTGTCGGCCGCGCCGCAACGGGCGGAGGTGCCGCCGAACGCGCGGCGGCGCCTGGCGAGGTGGGTGAACGACGATCAAGCGGCGTACCGTCGCGCAGCCGCGCCCACGAGCCGTTGATGAAGCCCCAGGCATCGGCCGGGCGCGACACTTGTGGCGTAGTGCGCACATTCACTCCGCTACCGCGCCCCAGTTCGGCCCCCTGTGCGGCCAGCGCGCTGCCTGACGCGAGTGGCAGCAGCAGCAACTGACGGTTGGGCCACGGGCCGCCGAGCATCGCGTCCTGAAACGGCTTGAGAGCCGCGGCGATCGAATGGCCGGGCAGATCGCCCACCATCACCACGCCCAGGCGGCTAAAGCCCAGCAGGATCCGCGCAAGACCGTTGCGCGCGGCGGTGTCGGCATCAGCTTCGGTCGAATACATGCGCAGCAAGCTGCCGTCGGGCGTGGGCAGCTCGACAAACTCCAGCGTCGCGAGCGCCGTGCCATAGCCCTGGCGGCGGATGATGAGTTTTTGCAGCGCGCGTCCGCTGGCCGCCGCTATGCCGGCGAGCAGCTTGCGCGACGAGGACGTGGCGATGTCGTGGACCGCGATGAATTCGGGGTGCAGATACTCGAACTGCTGCTGCAGCGCCAGATCCGGCGCGCACGAGACGAACAATTCGCGTTCGTTGGCATTGGTTTGGCGGCCGATGTCCTGCTTCTCGGGCGCGAGGTAGTCGTCCTCGGTCTGCAGGATCTGGGTTGCCAAAGAGGTCTGTGCGCGGGTCGCCTGCCACGCATCGGGGGCTTCGGCGGCGGGAGAAGTGCCGAACCCTGTGCCGGATCCGCTGGAGCTGTTCATCGCTTCATATACCGTTGCAGGCGGCCGCATCGGCCGGGGTGGTTGCCAGTGTAGGCGCCAGAGGTACTTGTCAAACAAATGTTCCCATGCGCGAGGGCTCCAGACAACACCTAGCGTTGAAGATCGCACAATAGGCCACCATGCCTGCCTTGGCCGCGCTCCCACTCTGATGGCCTCGTTCACGCCGGTCGATGGCATGCGTCGGCGCTGGCGCAGCTGTGTGCGCATCACGGCGCTGCTGATGGGCATCGGCTTTGCGGTGACCTTCGGGGTCAGTTTCTTTGCGCGCGAACTCAGTTTCAGCGTGTTCGGGTGGCCGTTCAGTTTCTGGATGGCATCGCAGGGCGCGCTGGTCGTGTACCTGGTGCTGGTGTGCGTCTATGCACGCGTGATGCACCGGCTCGACGTCCGTTACGGTGTGGCCGAGGACGACTGACGTGCCGACACCCGAAGCCACCGCGTTCCGCCGCCGTCTCGACAGGATCTACCTGCGCTACACCGCGGGCTTCATCGCCTTCGTCGCACTGATCGCGGTGCTGGAGCAGCTCGGCCTGTCGCGGCGCTGGATCGGCGTGCTCTTCCTGCTCGCCACGGTGGGCCTGTACGCGGTGATCGGCATCGTCGCGCGTACGACGGACGCGGCCGAGTATTACGTGGCCGGGCGTCGCGTCCCGGCCATGTACAACGGCATGGCGACGGCGGCCGACTGGATGTCGGCCGCGTCGTTCATCGGCCTCGCCGGCACGTTGTACCTACAGGGCTATGCTGGCCTGGCCTACGTGATGGGCTGGACCGGCGGCTACGTGCTGGTCGCGTTACTGCTCGCGCCGTACCTGCGCAAGTTCGGACAGTTCACGATTCCCGACTTCCTCGCCGAGCGCTTCGGTGGTGGTGCGCCGCGGCTGATCGGGCTGCTCGCGGCGATCCTGTGTTCGTTTATCTACCTGGTCGCGCAGATCTACGGCGTCGGGCTGATCACGACGCAGCTCACGGGCGTCGACTTCGTGCTCGGCATCTTCCTCGGTCTGGGCGGCGTGCTGCTGTGTTCGTTTCTTGGCGGCATGCGGGCAGTGACCTGGACGCAGGTGGCGCAGTACATCATCCTGGTGATCGCCTACCTCGTGCCGGTGATCTGGCTGTCGGTCAAGCAGACTGGTATCCCGGTGCCGCAGCTGGCTGTCGGTCAGCAACTCGCTCGCATTGCCCAGCGCGAGCAGCAACTGCTGCACGACCCGGCCGAGATCGAAGTCCGGGCCCTGTTCAAGGCGCGTGCGGACGATTACGCGCGCAAGCTCGACGACGTCCCCGCAGCGCTCGTCAAGGATCGCGCTGAAGCGCAGTCGCGCAGCCGCGAACTGAAGGCCACGCAGGCACCGCTGCGTGAGATTCAAGCGGCCGATAAGGCGCTTGCGTCGCTGCCCAGAACCGATGTGCAGGCGCGCGAGACCTGGACCCGCGAACTCGCCGCGAACCAAGCGCGCGCCCAGCCGCTGGCCGGCATGGCGCCACACGCGCAGCAGTTTGCCGGCGACCCCGACGGCACGCCTGCACAGCGCAAGGCCTTCGACGACTCGCGCCGCAATTTCATCGCGCTCGTGTTCTGCCTGATGGTCGGCACGGCCGCGTTGCCGCACATCCTCATGCGCAGTTACACCACGCCGTCCGTGCGCCAGGCGCGCGAGTCGGTAGCCTGGACCTTGTTCTTTATCCTGCTGCTGTACCTGACCGCGCCAGCCCTGGCGGTGCTCGTGAAGTTCGAGGTGTTCAACGGGCTGGTCGGCCTGCCGTTCGACCGGCTGCCGGCATGGGTCGCGAGCTGGTCGCGGGTCGATCCGTCGCTGGTGTCGGTGATCGACATCAACCACGACGGCATCCTTCAACTCGGCGAAATCCGCATCGGCAGTGACCTCATTGTGCTCGCCACGCCCGAGATCGCGGGGCTGCCTTACGTGATCTCGGGCATGGTGGCGGCGGGCGGGCTTGCCGCGGCACTTTCCACCGCCGACGGGCTGCTGCTGACGATCTCCAACGCGTTGTCGCATGACCTGTACTTCAAGATGATCGGCGGGCGCAACGCATCGACGACACGGCGCGTGACGATCTCCAAGGTCTTGCTGCTGGTCGCCGCACTCGCCGCGGCGGGCGTCGCGGCGCAGCGGCCCGCGGACATCCTGTTTCTCGTCACCGCCGCGTTCTCGATCGCCGCATCGGCGTTCTTCCCGGCGCTGGTGCTGGGCATTTTCTGGAGCCGCGCCAACAAGTGGGGCGCCCTGAGCGGGATGGCTAGCGGCCTGGCCGTGACGCTGTACTATCTGGCGCGTAACGAGGCGTGGTTGCGCGGCGTGTTCCACGTCAATGCGCCAGTGGAGCTGTGGTGGGAGATCTTGCCGGTCTCGGCCGGTGCCTTTGGCGTGCCGCTGGGATTCGCGGTGTGTGTGCTGGTGAGCTTGCTGACCCCGGCACCTGCGGCGCAGACACCCCGGTTCGTACGCGATCTGCGGCATCCTGGGCGATTCGACTGACTCAGGGTATACTCATAGGCTCACCTTGCCACACTCGGGTCTGACGCTTCGGGGTGGCTCAACCGCCTTGC
>JANYBE010000019.1 GCA_025360945.1 Rhizobacter sp.
ATTGCTCCTCCTGAACCACGTGCGAATTGCGATCGGTGGAACTCTGCACTAAGCCCCAGCGTTGTAGAAATATTCTTCCCGGACGATCTTTCCACCTTGGACCGAATACAGGCCCATTTCTTCCATAGTCATGCGTCTTCCCGACGGCTTGTTCGTAACCTCGAACTTGAAGCCAACGATGAACTTGTCATCGAGGGGCCACGGGCCGGCAACAACGGCCGAATGTACTTCGTGATTTGAGCTCCACCACTCTCCCTTGGCTCCAATGGCAGCGAGTCCTCGCGTCACCCTGTCCATTCCCGGTGGCGCAAATGCTTCGACGCTGACCGCGTCTTCGGCGTACAGCGCCTTGGCTTCGCGATTCTTCCCTTGCTTGCACAATTCGACGAGTTTGTTGGCAATTTCCAGAGTAGTCATCATTTCGCTCCTTTGTGCTGATTGAGCCGGCCAAACGACCAGCCCTTCAACTGTAAGCTGCCCTTGCACGGCTCGAATAAAGAATGTAGAAACCAAACCCCTTCCCATTGAGCGACGCGTCCGCCTGGCAGGTCGGACGCAACGGAAGTCTTCAATTGCTCTACTGCGGTGCGATTCGAATCGAGGCCGGGCTGCCCGGCATCTTGATCCGCACCCCCGTGTCCTCCATGCCGGTTCCAGTCATTCGGAACGCGGCCAACTCGTTGCCGGCCTAGTCCTGAATCAGGATGTACTTGCCGTCCGGTGTGAACCGGAACGTAACGCCTTGATTGTTCTTGCCGATGGGCGCTTCGGCGATCATTGTGGCGTGACCATTCTTGACTGAAAAGAGCATCAGGCTCCAATGCTCTGTGCAGAACGGGCTGATTTTGTTTGGCAGGTTCGTGCCGTCGATGTTGCTCACTGTCATCCACTTGCCGTCCGGGGAGACGGCGACTCCCTCGGGCGTTTGGCCGACCGTGACGTGCTCGATCGCACGGAACGGCTCGCGCATTGGTGGCGGCCGCAGTCCTTCTCGTTCCGGCCTGTCCTGCCTGATCGTCGCCGCATTCGTGTGCGTTGGCGCGCTGGCAGTTCTCGCCTGCCTCGCATCCGCCAACGTCCATCGACGGTGGCGGACACAGACACAGGCTTGACGCCCTAGTCAAGATTGGTCTGGTTTGTCGGGCTGCCCGCACTTCGGAACATCGACTCCAATGCGCGACTTTTAGGTGCACAAGCCGCGAAACTTGCGCCGCAAGGTCATCAGCGAGCGACTACTTCTTGCGTTTGATCATCTCTGCGACGATCGCCGTAAATTGTTCTTCCATGTCGTGCTTGAGCCGCGTCTCAGAGATCGCCCGGGCCGCCATTCCCGTAGGGACTAGCTCTAGCCGATACACTAATTTCGTGCCGCCAGCATCCGCGCTGAGCGTCATCAACGATTGCTGGCGACGCATCTCGCCCTTGATTTGTTTGGATTCGATGGTGGTCTGCGGATTCATCACGATCTCGCGCACACTCGAGTAAGCAAAGCTAAACGGTCCGAACTTCGCAGTTCCGTCTTGCTCGATCGTGAGCTGATTTCCACCGGGCTTGATCACATTGCTTTCACGAAGGTTCGGCACCCAAGCGGCCATGTGCGAGAAGTCGGTCAGTACTTCCCAGGCAATCGCCTGACTTACCGGGGCAAATATGTGGGCGGTCACGACATAGGTCTCACCGTCGTATGCGACGTCGATGCTGCGCACGGGTGATTGCGCTGCGGCGCCCGCAACCAATGCACAGCACACCATAACGGCAAAGATGCGCCGGCTGGCCCGTGAAATTCCCTGGAGCATTGACTGTGCAGACATGGTTTGTTCCCCTGAAGCAGTGTCAGCATAGCAACAGAATTGCCAAGAGGCGATCGGCGACACCGTTGCTCGCAGTGACCGTCCACGTTGGAGGGGTGTCGCCATGCCAGATTGTGGCCGTCTACTCCTGCTCCGGATCGTCGGCTTCATGCTCCGTGGTTGGCGACAATTAGGCAACACGGCGGCCAGGATAGTTGACGCCGGCCAGCTCCGTGCGGCCGCGGCGCATGAGCGCAGCCCTGACGCGGGAGAAGGCAGCTTGCCAGTTCTTGACCATTGCAGGGCGATGACGCAACCAACGGTTTGCCCAAGAGCCCGATCCTAGGTCTGTCGGCCTCGCTGCGGCCCACTGGCTCCCGTGCATCCCTTAACTTGAACGAGGCCGGGCCGCAGGTCCAGCAATCGAAAGACCGAACGAAAGCGGCAACATGAACGAGTTTTTTGGATGCGTTATGTGGGGTGGATCGTTCGGCACTGCACAAGACCACGAACCCCTCTGGCCGATACGGCTTCAGACCGGTGTCACAGGCGTAGCCGGCGTTCCAAAACCGTCCGTCGCGAGGGCACTGACGCCACTTGGAGTTCATGCGAATGCAACGGGCGCGCCGGCGGCGTGCCACCGAACGATTGTTCTACCACCGCCGTTCCGCCGTTGAGTTAACGCGACGAAGCGAGGACCATTCCCGCAAGTTCCCGAGGGAGCACCGATCCATCTCCGCAGTTCTCGATCACCGCCATCGGCGAGCGCGCAACGCGACGTTCTCTCGTGTTCAGACGGTCGCAAGGCTTATCGACCGACGAAGGCTCACGGCGTCACTCTTGCGGAGGCGCACGCAACCCAGTCAGGCCCAAAAGCATCATCAGTACTTCAAGGAACATCTCATGGCGTATCGAAAGACGGCCCTATTCATCCTGACACCGAACGAACGTGCACAGGTGAGCGACCTCAACGATCTTTGGCAGGTGAGTCTTGTCAAGGTGGACTCAGGCGTTGCGGCAGGCAGCGCCAGGCGTGGGCTCGGTAACGACCGCGCGGAGTGGTGGGCGATGTTCATGACACGCAAGCAGTTTCACGGGTGCTGTGCAGACGATCCATTGAGATTCACTGATCCCCACCTCTTTGCGCAATTCAAGACGGAGTTTGACCATGTCTTCAATCAGCCGAGCTCGCTCGACTTCCATTCAGAATCCGGCGGAGAACCATGCGTGTCAGGCTTGCGCCCTCGACGCCATCATCCGGGTTCACCTCGCGGCGGACGCGCCGCAATTGCTGCAGAGACTGATGAGCGCCACGGTGGCGATCGGGGCAACCGCTAGCATCTACACCGTAGCCATCCCGGAAGACGGACCTGAGCCGTCGAGCTTCAGCCTTTTTGCCTGCCATCCGGGCTTCGCGCAAGAGCAGTGCCGCCTCGGGCCACTGCTGAATCACCCCTGGTTCCGGTTCGCCCGCACGCGCTCCGCGCCCGCAACCGATCAGCAGATTCAACCCAGACAGTCGTCCGATACCGAAGCCATCGAACTCGCCCGGCGCTACGGCTTCACCTCATGTCTCATCGTGCCCACGGCATCGATCTTCGATCCAGGCCGGGTCGAAATGCTGTGCCTCGGCAGCACCCGCGCAGACGCCTTCGAGGGCGAAGGCGCCCGCATGGTCCGCACGCTCGCCAGAGCACTCGCAGCGGAACTTCATGACTGCGTGATGCGCCACTTGAGCGAGAGTCTGCGAGAGGGCGCGCGCCTCCATGAGACGGACATCGAACTGCTGCGGCTCGAGTGGCAGGGCCTCAGCACCAAAGAGATTTCGCTCAAGACTGGCATGAGCACGGCGACTGTGGATTCACGATTCCAACGTGTCAACAATCGACTTCAGTGTGCCAACCGAAAAGCGTCGGCCCGACGGGCAGCCGCATACGGCCTTCTGGAGGGAACATAGGAAATGTTGGCAGCATCGTTGGTGACGGGCTCGAGAGGTTCGAACGGACTCGTCGAGGTGACTCGCTTCAACTTCGAGTGCGAATGGCCCGGGCGTTCAGGGTGAGCCTGGCGCGCAAGATTCTTGCAATCTTTGATCAAGCGGGTGAGGCTCCCGGTACTCGACCGAACTTGCCAGCGCGGGTTCGTCGGGCTTCCTCAGCTCTTGCACCCTACTGCGGCGTCAGCTCCAGGCGACCAGCACGCTCATGCAAGACCAAGCCGTGCAGCGCGGCCACCGCGCGCGCAAAGCCAACGGTATCAGTGGTGCGGAAGAGTCCGCTGACGCGGCGCCCGTTCAACGAGAGATCTCCAACCAACACGATCGGCACTCGGCTGTAGCGGTTCATCTCCGCCACGGCGTCGGAGAGCGGCGTGTCGTCGAACACCGCCTCACTGCGCGTCCAGGCCATGACCCGCTCGATGCGCGGGCGATCGACGTCCATCGTCGCGCGCTCGGCACCATTGCTCGCGGAGTCGCCCGCCCCGCTGAGCCGGACGCGGTCCCCAGGATGCAAAAGAATAGATCGAGCAAGTGTGGTCCCGTTATGAGGCCCATCAGCTGCAGGTCGCACGGTCACCTGTCCTTCGATCAGCGTCACGGCCAGCCCGTCGTTGACGCGCGTACCCTTGGGCGCAAGCCGAACCGAGAACACGGTCCCAAGCGCCACCACCTCGCTGCCGGCCGCCCGCACCACGAACGGCCGGCGCGCGTCCTTGACAACCTCGAACAGGGCTTCGCCTCCTTCGATGTGCACGGTGCGCCGCGCCGAGGCGAGCTCCACCCTCACCCGCGTGGCCGTATTGAGCGACATGCGGGTGCCGTCGCGCAGGACGACAATCTGCTGCTCGCCCACGCCGGTGGCGTAGGTGTCGATGTCAGTCCAGGGTTGAAGGACGGCCAGAGCGCCGATCACCAAGGTCGCCAGTCCCAACGCGAGCGACCAGCGCAAGCGATTTGGGAGTCGGATGCTTCGCCCGACCCCCGAACGTCCGGCAGCGGCGGCGTAGGCACCGAGCGTGACACGGGAGACGTCTTGCCAGGTGTCCGTACAGCGCTCAAAGGCCAGCCGGTGCGCGGCGGCGCGAGCCTGCCACGCGAGGCACTCGCGCTCCATACTGCTTGGGCGGTCCGGGCCGTGCAAGCGGGCTACCCACACGGCGGCCTCGGCGGCGATCTCCGGCGTCACCACTGACTGAGCATCTCGATCTTCATCCGGCTCGGCAGAGCCATCCGTCCCAGCCACGGCTACCAGCCTTCCATCCAGCTCGTGACCTGCAGTGTGGCCTTGGCGATGTGCTTCTCCACCGTGCTGATGCTGAGCTGGTGCTCACGCGCGATCTCCCGGTAGGTCAAGCCGTCAACGCGATGGGATAGGAAGATGTCGCGGGTCTTGTCATTCAGGCGGCCAAGGCAGACGCTCAATCGCGCGAGGCGCTCGCGTGCGAGCACCACCGCCTCGGCACCAGGCGCCAAGTCGACGAGGACCACCTCGTCGAGAACGACCTCTTCGCCATGACTGACGCACGTCCGATGCGTGTCGATTGACAAGTTGAGGGCGGTACGCATGAGGAATGCCTCGGGCTTGGCCACGATCTGCTTGCGCTCATAGCAAGTCAGCCGCACCCAGGCCTCCTGAACCAGATCGTCCGCGTCATGCACCGTGCGACCACGGCGTATCAGCGCCGCTCGAACACGGGAGAAGACCGCCTGCCAGTTCGGGGACACAGTTTAGGCCTAGCCAGGAAGCGGTGAGGCCCTGGACGGGCCGCTTCTCAGCATGGGCCTCGTGCTTGAGCGCGCGGCGCGACGCATGGCCAAGTCCGGCTTCGCGCCTATGGCGACAAGGCGACTCTCAGCGTGCTCCAGAAGCGTGACAACAAGCGAAGCCGCAGCCTCGTGATCTGCAAAGCACGGCCGCCTGACTAATGCACGCATCAAGCCGCCGTGCAACTGTTGGACGGCAGCGTCGCAGTGCTGGATGACGCGCCTAAGGCGAGGTTGAGTTTCGCTGCCATCGGCAAGCAGGCCTCGTCTGTCCAATGCGAGTTCACCGGCACCGCTGCCAAGTAGCGCGTGAGTCTGGCGCACCAACGGCTCTACGGAAGGCAACACCTTCGTGCTAGGAAAGGCCGCGCCAAGAGCCGAGTGCAGTCCGACTTGCTCGCCGCTAAACAAGAACCGAATGCCTTCGACTCCACGGGTCTTCAAGCTATCAAACACCGCCCTCCAACCTTCACTACCCAGGTCCGAGTTCAACCACGCCCCCAATACCTCGGAGCGACCATCGGCCAGTGCCCCGTACGCCCAATGCACGGTGCAATTGCGCCCCGGTCCTTCAGACGGCGCCTGCAAAGACAGCGTTTTGAAGTGCACGAATAAGTACCTGCAGCACAGCGGCCGATACAGGTACTTGATTGCTTCTGGCTTTCCAATCTCCATGTTCAGGATCCCCGTGAGTAGGAACTACGTTGCCGCAGGTCCGCGCAAGTCCAACTAGCGACTTATATCTAAGGAACTCTTAGAGCAATTCTAGCGCATTTCTAAGATTCTCTTAGAGTGACGCGCCCTTCTACCTCTCATTCACTAATACGACTCGGCGCAGTGTTCGGTGTTCGCCTTCGTCAGGCTCGCGAGCAAATGGGGATTAGCCAGGAGGCCTTAGCAACCGGCGCAGGAATTGACGAGTTCTCGGCCAGCGCAAGAATTAGTCAGTACGAGACGGGCAAGCACGTTCCTCGCTACGAAATTGCTTGCAAGCTCGCCGACGTCCTGTCCGTCTCGGTTTCGTTCTTGTATGCAAATGACGAGGCGACGGC
>JANYBE010000052.1 GCA_025360945.1 Rhizobacter sp.
CGGCCCGCCCCCCAGTGGGGGGTTCGGCCGGCTTACACGCAGTGAAGCCGGACAGACGGGGGGCGTTCTTCATCTCAGCCATACAAGTCAAGCCGGTTGCGCACGCGCAGCAGCCGCAGCGCACCCAGGCACACCGCCAGCGACAGCACTACGCCCTGGAACAGCGGCTGCCACAGCGGGTCGAGGTTGAACACGAACAGGAGGTCGCCTATGGTGCGGAACATCAGCGCACCGAAGATCGCGCCTATGGCGCTGCCGGAGCCGCCAAACAGCGACACCCCGCCCAGCACCACGGCGGCGATCGAATACAGCGTGTAGGTGCTGCCGTTGGCTGCCGACGCTTCGCCCGAATACGTGATGCAAGTGACGAACAGACCGGCCACCGAAGCCAGCAGGCCAGCCAGCGTGTAGGCGACGAACTTGGCGCGTCGGATCGGAACGCCCGACATGTAAGCCGCCATTTCGGAGGAGCCGAGCGCATAGGCCGCGCGGCCGATCGCCGCGCGCCGCCACGGCAGCCAGACGATTAGTACCAGCGCCAGCAGCAGCGCCAGGCTGGCCGGCACGCCGCCGGGCAGCTGGGCAGTCAATGCATCGGCCAGGCCCGCGTTGATATCGCCGCCAGGAACGCACCGCAGCGCCAGCGCCACGCCGTAGTACACCGAGCCGGTGGCGATGGTTGCCACGATGGGCTGCAGGCGGCCGTAGATCACGATCAGCCCGTTGATGGCGCCGCACAGGCAGCCGGTCAACAGCACGCCGGCCACGCCGAGCGCGGTCATCAGCGGCGAGCCGATGACGATGCTCGAGGCCAGGCAATTCGCGAGCACCATCACCATGCCGACCGAGAGGTCGATACCCGAGGTCAGCACCACCAGGGTCTGTGCCATTGCGACGATCGCGAGCAGCACGCCCTTGTTGGCCGCGGTCGTCGCGACGTTCGCGTTCAAGCCGGCCGGATGGTTGGTCACGTAGATGGCGAACATCGCCACGAACGCCACGAAGGCGAGCAGCGTGCCGCGGTGTTCGCGCAGCCGGTAGGGCCAGTCGGCGTTCATGCCGGCGCTGCCGGCGAGGCGTCGATATTCAGCGCGCTGCTGATCAAGGCGTGTTCGGTGATCTGCGCACCGACCAGTTCGCGCTTGATCGCGCCGTCGTACATCACCAGCACGCGGTCGCAGCACCCGACGAGTTCATCGTAGTCGGTCGAGTAGAAGAGGATCGCCGCGCCGGCCTCGGCCAGCTCGCGTAGCAGCGTGTAGATCTCCTGCTTGGTGCCGACATCGATGCCGCGCGTCGGGTCGTTCAGCAGGATTATGCGCGGCGCCATCATCAGCCATTTGCCGATGACGAGCTTCTGCTGGTTGCCGCCCGACAGAGAGCCTGCCGGCAGGTCGATACCATCTGTGCGCACCCCGAGCAGCTGCACGATCCGCTCGACCGCTTCGCGTTCGGCTGCCGCGTCGACGACACCCCAGCGCGACAGGCGCCGCAGTGCCGCGAACGAGAGGTTCTCGCGCACCGACATCGGTAGCATCAGGCCTTCGGTCTTGCGGTCTTCCGGGATCAGCGCCATGCCGATCTCGCCGCGCTTGGCCACGCTCGGCCCGCCAATGCTAACGGGCCGACCATCGACCAGCACCTGGCCGGTCGTGCCGCGCAGCACGCCGAACAGCGCCAATAGCAGCTCGCGCTGGCCCTGGCCGTCGAGCCCACCAAGGCCGATGACCTCGCCGCAGTGCAGTTGCAGCGAGATGTCGTTGAGTCGATCGGTCCAGCCCAGGTGTCGCAGCTCGAGCCTTGCCGGCGCAGCGCTCGCCACGCGCGCGCTGCGAGCCGGAAAGACGCCGCTGTACTCGCGGCCGATCATCAGCTCGACAACCTCGTTGTCGGTCTTCGTACCTGCCGCATAACTCGCCACACTGCGGCCGTTGCAGAACACGGTGCAGTCGTCGGCGAGCTCGGCGATCTCGTGCATGCGGTGCGAGATGTAGAGCAGCGCGAGCCCTTCGGAGCGCAGCCGTTTGAGCACGGCGTAGATTTTCGTCACGTCGGCGGCGGTCAGCGCCGAGGTTGCTTCGTCGAGGATCAGAATGCGCGGCTGGCGCGCGAGCGCCTTCGCGATCTCGACCATCTGGCGCCGCGACAGCGACAAGTCCTTGACCAGCGCCAGCGGGTGAATGTCCTCGGCGCCGGCGCGCGCCAGCGCCAGCTCGGCCATGCGGCGCTGCGCGCGCCGATCGATCAGCCCGAAGCGTCGCGGCGGGTTGCTGATCGCGATGTTGTCGGCGACCGACAGGTCAGGGATCAGCGAAAGCTCCTGGAAGATGCAGACGATGCCCGCATCGTTCGCCGCGGCCGGCGACGCGAACGCGACCGGCTTGCCGTCCAGCAGCATCGTGCCCTCGTCGGGCGCGACCACACCGGCCATGATCTTGATTAGCGTCGATTTCCCGGCGCCGTTCTCGCCGAGCACGGCGTGGATGCGGCCCGCCTCGATCGCAAGGTCGGCGCCTTGCAACGCGCGCACGCCGCCATAGCGTTTTGAAACGCCCTGCATCAGGAAGAGGCTCATACGTTCATGCGGGGACCGCACTCCCCGCGCCCGACCCTACTTGTTCGCTTCGCTTTGCCCCATGATTTCCTGCGCGGTGAAGTTGATCCCGCAGGTCGGGAAAGCGTTGCCGACGAAGAAGTTGTCGGACAGGCTGGCATAGAAGTTGGCCCCGTCCTTGAAGTTCGGGTCCTCGACGCGCGCCAGCGGCAGCTTCACTGACTGCGGCACGACCTTGCCCTCGAGCGCCGCGATCGCGGTCTTGATCGCGACTGCCACCTGGGCCGGCCCGGTGCCGCCCGACGCGCATTTCAGGCCCTGGCCCGAGAACTTGCCGCAGAACTTGCGAAAGCCGTTCTCGGTCTCGCCGCCAAAGGGCACGAACGGGTGTTTCGCATCGATCATCGCCTGCACCACGCCGGTGTCGCCGCCCTGCGCGGTGATCGCATCGAATTTCTTGTGCACCGCAATCGCATCGGCGGTGACCTTCTGCGCCGTCGGGTCGTCCCACTTGCCGATCACCTCGACCGTGTCCCACTTTTTGCCCGAGGCCTTGAACACCTCCTGGATACCGTCATGCCGATCGCGATCGACCGAGGTGCCGGAAACACCACGCACCTCGAGCACCTTGCCACCGTTGGGCACGTTCTTCACCAGCCATTCCGCCCAATACTTGCCGAGGCCCTTCTGGTCGACGTTGACGTTGATCGCCTCTTCGGTATCGAGGATGTTGTCGAACGCCACCAGCACGACGCCGGCGTCGTTGGCACGCTTGATCACCGGCTTGAAGGTGGCCGGGTTCTGCGCATTGACGACGATCGCGTCGTAGCCCGAGTCGATGAAATTGTTGATCGCCGCGATCTGTGCGGCCACGTCTTCGCCGGTGGAGACGACCTTGAACTCCTTGAGCTTCACGGCCACGTCTGGCTGCGCCGCATAGGCCTTCGCCGTCTTGATCATCTGGATGCGCCAGGTGTTGGCGATGTAGCCGTTGGCGAGCGCGATGCGGTACGGGCCCTTCTTCGCTGGGTACTGGAACAGCTTGGTGTTGGCAGCCCAGGGCGCGAAGCACGTCGGGTCGGAATTGGGCTGCGTGACCACCGAGGGCGGCGCGGCAAGCGCTGCGGCGCCTAAACAGCCCGCGGCGAGCGCTGCCGCTTTGATGAGACTCCATTGATGCACGCAAGATTTCGGCATGGTTGTTCTCCGTTGGCCAATCAAAAAATGTATCGATTTACTAAATCGATGCATATGATCGAAAACCCGAGGCGAAGCACAGCGCGCGCTGCACATCCCGGTACGCGGTTGCCGGCGCGTGCGGTGGCGTGAAGGGCGCGCTCGGCGCCAGTGCATAGGCGTCGTCGTAGACGTGAATGTGGCAATCCGTGCATCTGGCAATCCGTGCATGTGGCAATCGCACGCACCTTCACGCGCCACGGGGTTGATGGTCATATCGAGTGGCCCCAGCGCCGCAGCCGCGTGGCGTGCGCCGCGTTCACGGCGCCGGGCGGCACCACGCCCTTGAGCAGCAGGCTCAGCTGGGACACGGTTTCGAGCGCTTGGTGTTCGATCGCGGGCACGGTGAGCCCGCCGATGTGGGGCGCCGCGAGCACGAGCGGGTGGCGTGCCAGTGCGGACGAGGGCATTTGGTCGGGCGCGCGCCCAACATCGAGGGCGCAACCGGCCAGATGACCGGACTCCAGCGCCTGGAGCAGCGCCCATTCATCCACCAGTTCGCCGCGCGCCGCGTTCACGAAATGCGTCCGCGGTTTCATGGCCGCGAACGTCTGCGCGTTCATCATGTTTTCGGTCTGGGCGTTGGCCGAGGCCAGGCAAACGACGAAATCGGATTCGGCCAGAAGCACCGGCAACGGCACCTGCCGCACGCCATCGCGCGCGGCGATCGGCCGCGGCGTGGTGACGAGCACACGCATGCCGAAGGCCAGCGCCAGGTCGGCCAAGTAGCGTCCGATCTGCCCGAAGCCGATCACGCCGAGTGACGAGCCGCGCAGCTCGCGGCCCATGATTGGCGCGAGCGGTTGGTCGCGGTGGTAGGCGGCCGCGTAGCGGCTGATGCCACGCCCGAGATCCACCATGACCGCGATGATCCACTCCGACACCGCCGCCGCGTAGCCCGGGCTGGCCTGCGTCACCAGGACGCCGTGCGCGTTCGCGGCCTCGATGTCGACACTGCGGATGTCGACCGCGCAGCGAATGAAGGCGTTCAGTTCCGGCAGCGCCTGGAACAGCAGCTTCGGGCCGGGCGTCTGCCGGTAGGCGATGAGAGCGTCGCAGCCGCACGCCGCGGCGATCAGTTCGGCGGTGGTCAGGTCGCGATCTGCAAGATTGAATCGCACATCGGCGACGGCTTGCAATGCCTGCGTGGCCCGCGGCCCGAAGTACTGGTCCAGCTTGTCCTGCGGGTGCGTGACGAAGACAGTCGTCATGTCGGTATGCCTGCTGACCCGGTCTTCGCGGGGCGAGACCGCAGCGGGGCGGGGGGCGGTGCGACCGATTCGCCATCGATCAGACGGGTCGGCGCGAACACCTTCTCGCTGTCGTCGGTCTCGGCGTCAGGATGGGAGTTCATCACGCGCGCGACCATCGCCCGTGCCATCTCGGGGATCGGCAGCTGCACCGTCGTCAGCACTGGGTTGGACAGGGCCGACAGGAAATGTCCATCGATGCCGACGACGGAGATATCGCTCGGCACTCTCAAGCCCGACTCGCGCAGGCCCGCCATCAGGCCGAGCGCCATCAAGTCGTTGAGGGCCACAATCCCGGTCGCGCGTCGCGCAGCGCGGGCAATCTGCAAGGCCGTTGCACGCCCGACCTCGGCGATGACTGAGTCACCGTATTCATTCAGCGGGCCACCGTCGAGCACCTGCGCGCTGGCGCGCAGCCCGGCGGCGTCGGCCGCGGCATGGAAGCCGTCGATCTTTGCACTGCGACTCATTGTCATGCCAGCGACGGTGGCGAACGCCAGGCGCCGATGGCCCTTATCGATCAGGTGTGCGGTGGCCAAGCGCGCAGCCTCGAAGTTGTCCGGCATCACGTGCGCAACCTTCGATCGCTTGCCAAGCGTCGGACCGCGGTCGTAGCTCACGACCACCATGCCGCGCTCGACCGCCGACTCGAAGTGCCGTTCGTCCGCCAGCGACGAGATCACGATGACGCGCCGCACGCCGTGTGACAGCAGGTCTTCGAAGAAGGCGCCTTCCTTGGTCCGGTCGCGGTAGGTGCTGCCGATCAACAGGCGATAGCCGAACTGCTCCTGCGCAACGCGCTCGATCTCGCGTGCGATATAGCCGTACATCGGGTTGGTCATCGAGGGCACCAGCAAGCCGATCAGCGGCGTCTGCCCGGTCTTGAGTTGCTGGGCCAGCTTGCTGGGGCGGAACTGCAGGGCACTGATCGCCGCCTCGACGCGCGCGAGCGTCTCGGGGCGCATGCGGTAGGCTCTGCCGTTGAGCACGTTGGACACGGTGCTGACCGAGACTGCGGCTTGGCGGGCGACGTCCTGGATTGTGGTCATGCGAATCTCCTGAAATCGGCTACAACCCGAGCCGGCTCGGCAGCCACAGAGAGAACGAAGGCACGAGAACAATCACGACCAGCGTCACCAGGAGCACTGCGAGGTATTTCATCATGGGGAGCGCAACGTCCCGGACCTGCGTGCCGGTGATCGCGCAGGTGGCGAACAGACCCAGCCCGATCGGCGGCGCGAACAGGCCCAGCCCCATCGCGATGACCATCACGGTGCCGAAGTGCAAGGGGTTGATGCCCAGCTGCTGTGCGATGGGCGTCAGCAGCGGGCCGAAGATGATCAGCGCGGGTGCCCCTTCCAGGACCGCGCCGAACAGGATCATCATGAGCACCGACAGGAGCAGGAACATGACGCTGCCGTACTGATGGGCGAAGGCGATCATCGTTGCGGACATCAGCTGCGGAATCTGTTCGATGGTGAGCGCGAACGACAGGCTGGAGGCGGCCGCGACGATGAACAGGATGCTGCCCGCCATCGATGCCGAACGCACGAACAGCCGCGCCAGATCGGCCACGCTCAGTTCGCGGAACGCCAGACTGCCGGCCACCAGCGCGTAGATGACGGCGAAGGCGGACACCTCGGTCGACGTCGCCACCCCCGAGGTCACGCCCTTGCCGATCATGCCCACCATGACGATCGCAACGAGCGCGCCGCCGAGCAGCTTGAGCATCGGCCTGCGGTGCGCGAACGCTTCGTCCGGATTGATCTTGCGCCCGACGATCACGGCCAGTGCGGCGAGTGCGAGCGCCATCACGGCAGCCGGCACGAGGCCGGCCATGAACAGGCCGGCGATCGAGATGTTCGCGACGAAGCCCATGATTATCATGTTGATGCATGGCGGAATCGTCTCGGCCATCACCGCGGTGCACGCCAGCAGCCCGGCCGCTTCGTTGGGGTCCTGGCGCGTGCGGCGCACGGCGGGCATCACGATGCCACCGACCGCGGCGATGTCGGCCAGCTTGGAGCCGGACACGCCGGAGAAGAAGGCTGTCGCGACGATGGTGATCAGGCCGAGGCCGCCGCGCACGCGTCCGAAAATGCGCAGCAATAGCTCGATCAGCCGCGACGACATGCCGTTGCACTCCATCAGCAGCCCGGCCAGCACGAAGAAGGGGATGGCTAGCAGAACGAAGTGATCGGTCCCGGCCATGATCTGCTGCGAGTAGATCAGCATTGGCACCGAGGGGTCGGCGAGGAAGTAAAGCAGCGCCGCGAAGGCCAGCACGAAGCCGATCGGCACGCCGAGCATCAGCCCCCCAAGGAAGCCGATCGCCAGCAGAATGCCGCTGGCGATCGCGTGACCGGGCACCAGCGCATTCCAGCCGAATGCGATCGTCACCAGCACCACGCTGGCCAGCAGGCTGATGATCACGACCCGGCGCGGGCCGTTCACCGCATTGGCCACGCCGAACAGCGTCATGAACAGGCTGCCGAACACGACCGGATAGACGTACAGCCATTGCGGCAGGCCGAGCGAGGTGGTCTGGCCGAAAGTGTCGACGAGCAACGAAACCGACGAGACAAACAGGCTGGTCGAGACGCCCGCGATGATCCAATGGGCAGTCTGCATCAGTGTCGGTTGCCAGTGCTGAGGAAGCATGCGGCGAAACAGGTCCACGCCGACGTGCTGGCCACGCGCCAGTACCGTGGCGGCGCCGAAGAAGACGAGCACGATCATCAGCGCGCGCGCTACCTCTTCGGCCCAGTCCACGGGATCGTGCAGGACGTAGCGGAATATCACCGATGCGAATACCACGAGCACGTCGATCGCCAGCACGGCGCCCGAGAGGTATTCGATCCAGTGCGTCAGGCCGGCCAGGAAGCGCCCGGGTTCAGTGTCATGGTGGAAGGCCCAGCCGGGCAGCGTGAGCGGATGCGGCGCGACGGCCGAAAGGTCTGCGGACATCGGGGATCCAGAGCAAGTGTGGGTGTGACATCCCCGGCGAGCCGGCTCGAACGCCTGCGCCTCAGCCCCTGGCGCCGGCGATCGCCGCGAACAGCGGCGTGGTCGAGGGGTACTGCTTGGCGAAGTCGCTCCACAAGCGCACCTCCATCTCCTTGCCAACGGCGCTGCGGTCGGCGCTCGACATCGGGAAGAAGGTCATGCCCTTGCGCTTGAGCTCTTCGATCGCCGCTGCGCCCTTCTCAGCCGCAATGGCGCGTTGCTGCGCGGTCGCATCGCCAACCGCCTTCAGAAAGGCCGGACGCAGATCGGCAGAGATCTTGTCGATACTGCGCTTGCCGATCACGACCACCATCGGGGCGAACAGGTGCTCGGTCTGCCAGCAGGACTTGACGACCTCGTTGAGTTTGCTGGCAAGTACGGTCGCCGCGTCATGCTCGAACCCGTCGACGACGCCTGTTTGCGCCGCCATGTAGAGCTCGCCGAACGGAATCGGCGTGGGGATCGCGCCCATGATCTTGAAAGTCTCGATGAACGCCGGCGTCGGCAGTACTCGCAGCTTCACGCCCTTGAGCTGGGCGAGCGATTTGACCGGCGCCTTGGTGTAGACGCTGCGGGCACCGAAATGCGATGCCCAGGTCAGAATGGTGCAGCCGGCGCGCTTGTGCAGCATGTCGCCCAGCGCCACGCCGACGGAGCCGTCGAGTGCCTTGGCCACGTGCCCATAGCTGTCGAACAGGTAGCCCAGATCGAGCATGCCGATCTCGGGCAGGATCGTGGCCCAGATCGACGAGCCGCTGACCATCATGTCGACCGAGCCCACCTTCACCTGCTGCACGACGTCACTTTCCTTGCCCAGCTGGTTGTTCGGGAAGTAGTCGAGCTTGATGCTGTTGCCGACCGCGGTCTTCAGATTCGCCTGCAGGTGCTCGTACCAGACATAGTGCGCGGCCTGGTCGTCTGGCGTCATCGACGACGAAAACCGCAGCGAGACCGCCGACTGAGCGCGCGTGACGGCGGGAAAGCCGGCGAGGGCGGCGAGCGACGCGGCAGAACCCGCGCGCACAAACTGACGGCGCGATATGCAAACCATGTTGTGTCTCCGGTGCTGGACGGCAGAGGATCAGCGATTTTGTGTATCGATTTACTGTATCGATGTACAAATCGACTTCCATCGGGGTTTCCCCGCTCTCGCATGCATCGCTGGGGGCGGGCCCATGGGACCGCTTGGGCCGCTGTATCAGCCGGACTTGTGCAGCTTTTGCACCAGGAAGTCGGCCACGGCCAGCGAGCGCTCGTTGCCGCCGGCCATCGTGCCCGAGGTGTAGTAGCGGCCGTGCACGCCGATCGCCGGCACGCCGTCGATCTTGTAGCCGTCGACGAGCAGGTTTGCCCGCCTGAGCTTGCTCTGGGTCGTGAACGAGTTGAACGCCTCGGTGAACTTCGCGACGTCGACATCGTGCTTGGCCATGTAGCTGGCGATCTCGGCTGGCTTGTCGAGCGCCAGCCGTTCGGAATGCACGGCGTAGAAGACCCTGCGGTGCATGGCTGCGACCAGTCCGAGCGCCTCGAGCGCATAGAAGATGCGTTGATGCGTCGTGAAGGGCTCGGCCCGAAACGCCACCGGCACGCGGCTGAACGTCACGTGCTCTGGCAGGCGCTTGGCCCACGCGTCGAGCTCAGGTTCGAAGGCCGCGCAGTGCGGGCATCCGTACCAGAAGAAATCGATGAGCTCGATCTTGCCGGTCGCAGCGCTGACCGGCATCGGTTGGTTCAGCCGCACGTAGTTGCGGCCTTCGACGGGCTCGCCCTGTGCCCGTGAGGCGGTCGGGGCGAGTGCGGTGGTGCAGGCCAGGGCGGCGGAAAAGTCGCGACGTTTCATGGGGGCTGGGCGGTGCGGTGGTCGGGATGAGTCGCTTTGGGTGAGCAAAGTTCAGGCCGAGCCGCAGGGGCCGCTAGCGCTGTACCCGCACCAGGGCCGATTCGACCCCCGCGGCGTCGAGCTTTTCCTTGGCGGCGTCGGCATCGGTCTTCTTCTCGAACGGACCGACGCGCACGCGGTAGACGGTACGCCCGGATTGCTCGCGCTCTGTCAGCTTGCCTTCCATGCCCAGCATCGCGAGCTTGGCGCGTTGCGCCTCGGCGTCTTCGGTGCGCCCGTAGGCGCCCGCCTGCACGAAGTAGGCGAACGGGTCAGGGCCGGCGGCGCTGGCCGACGCCGCCGCCTTGGGTTCGCGAGCCGGCTTGTCGGCGAGGATCGAGGCCGGGTCGCGCGCGCCTGCACTCGCAGAGGCCTTCGGTGCAGGCACCGCGGCGCTGGTCGTTGATGTAGCTGCGGGTGGTGTCGTCGATGGCATTCCCGGGATCACCGGGGTGGTCGGCGATCCGGGCGTGACCACGCCGCTGGCGGCGCTCGCCGGTTTGGCCGGGTTCTTGCCGTACAGCGGGCTGTTCGGATCCCAGTTCTTGTTCTTCTCGGCCTCGGCGGCGTCCTGACCGGCGGTGCGCTGGGGCACCTTGTTGACGAAGGGCACGGGCACCTTGGTGACGTACAGCGCCACGCCCAGCGCTAGCGTGAGTCCGATCAGCAGGCCGGTGATCAAACCCACGGCAAAGCCGCCGCGTTGGGATTTCTTCTGGTCGTTCATGAAGAGGTCTCTGTGTCTCGGTCCATGCGGTCCGGCGCACTCACGCCGAGCACCGCGAGGGCATTGCGGATAACTTGCCGGGTGGCCACCAGCAGCGCGATGCGCGCACGCGCCAGTTCGCGATCATCGACGAGAAAGCGCTCGGCGCCGTAGTAGCTATGGAACGCGCCCGCCAGATCACGCAGGTAGAAGGTCGTGTCGTGCGGCGCCAGCCCGGCTGCTGCGTTCGCGAGCATGGCCGGAAACTCGGCCAGCCTGAGCATCAGCGCGGCTTCGCTGGGCGCGGCGAGCAGCGTGAGATCGGCGCCGCTCAACGAGGCCTGCGCGCCGCCGCCCTCGGCCCACTGGCGGATCACCGAGCAGATGCGCGCATGCGCGTACTGCACGTAGAAAACGGGGTTCTCATCGTTGCGCTTCAGCGCAAGGTCGACGTCGAAGATGAACTCGCTGTCGGCCTTGCGGCTGAGCAGGAAGAAGCGCACTGCGTCCTTGCTGGTCCAGTCGATCAGGTCGCGCAGCGTCACATAGCTGCCGGCGCGCTTGGAGATCTTGACCTCTTCTCCGCCCTTCATCACGGTGACCATCTTGTGTAGCACGTACTCGGGATAGCCCGCCGGCACGCCCATGCCCGCGGCCTGCACGCCGGCGCGCACGCGCGCGATCGTGCCGTGGTGGTCGCCGCCCTGGATGTTGATGGCCTTGTGAAAGCCGCGCTCGAACTTGTTGACGTGGTAGGCCACGTCGGGCACGAAGTAGGTGTAAGTGGCGTCGGACTTGCGCATCACACGGTCCTTGTCGTCGCCGTAGTCGGTGGTGCGCAGCCAGAGCGCGCCACCTTCCTCGAAAGTCTTGCCCGCCGCGATCAGACGTTTCACGGTGTCGTCGACGCGGCCTGATGAGTACAGGCTTGACTCGAGAAAGTAGTGGTCGAAGCGCACACCGAAGGCCTGCAAGTCCAGGTCCTGCTCGTGGCGCAGGTAGGCGACTGCGAACTGGCGGATGCCGTCAAGGTCGCCCACGTCGCCCGAAGCGGTGAACGCCCGGTCGTCGGCGGTGACGGATTGCTTCGCGAGGAAATCGGCCGCGATGTCGCCGATGTATTCGCCGTTGTAGGCAGTCTCCGGCCACTGCGCGTCGCCCGGCTTGAGGCCGCGCAGCCGCGCCTGCACCGAGGCCGCGAGTGTGGCGATCTGCACGCCCGCATCGTTGTAATAGAACTCGCGCGAGACGCGCCAGCCCTGCGTCTCGAACAGGTTGCAGATGGCGTCGCCCAAGGCAGCCTGGCGCGCGTGACCGACGTGCAACGGTCCGGTCGGGTTGGCCGAGACGAACTCGACCAGCATCTGGTCCGTGCGGGCCGGCTGGCGGCCAAAGCGCTCGCCTTGGGCCAGCACCTCGGCGACGATCGCCTGCTTGGCCGCGGCCTTCAGGCGCAGGTTGATGAAACCCGGGCCGGCGATCTCGAGCGCATCGACCCAGTGCTGCACGGCCGGTTGCCGATTCAGCGCCTCGATCAGCGCACCGGCCACCTCGCGCGGATTCTTCTTCAGCGCCTTGGCCAGTGGCATCGCGGCGGTGCACGCCAGGTCGCCGTGTGCAGCCTGCTTCGGGGATTCGAACGCGGGCGTTACGGCACCCCCCGGAGCGACCTCGGCAATAGCCGCGCCCAGGGCGACCAGCAGGTCGGATTTGGCTTGGATCATGGAGCGATTCTACGAGGCCGCCCTGGCGCGACCCGCTGGCCGGCGCGGGGATTGGCCACGGTTCGGCCCATTGTTCGGCATACTGCAACGGCCCGGTCGGCGCGAAGATGGCGCCCTATCTGCCTGCGGGCATTGTTCCCATGAGCATCCAGCCGACCACCTCGTCCGACCCCGCAGCCAGCCCCGCCCTGCCCAGCCACATCGGCAAGTATCGCGTGCTCAGGCGTCTAGGCGAAGGCGCGACGGCCGAGGTCTACCTGTGCCACGACGACTTCAAGGATCAGAACGTCGCGATCAAGCGCGTGCGCGCCAAGGAGCCGGGTGACCCCACGGACGGCCGCTACTCCGAGCGCTTCTTCGCTGCCGAGGCCGCGCTCGCGGGCAAGCTGAACCACCCAAACGTGGTGCAGATCTTTGACGCCGTGCCCGACCCGGTCGCACCTTATCTGGTGATGGAGTACGTCGCGGGCAGTACGCTGCGGCCGTTCTGCCGCGCCGACCAGCTGCTGCCGCTCGAGCTGATCGTCGAAATCGGCTTTAAGTGCGCGATGGCGCTCGGCTATGTGTACCGCCAGGGCCTGATCCACCGCGACGTGAAGCCGGCGAACCTGCTCGCTGTGATGAACAACGGCACGATCACCGATGTGAAAATCAGCGATTTTGGCAGCGTGCTCAACCTCGATTCGGAGGTGACGCAGGTCTATCGCGTAGGCTCGCTTGCCTACATGTCGCCCGAGCAGCTCGACGGCGATACGCTCGACTGCCGCGCCGACATGTATTCGCTCGGGGCCGTGCTGTACCACCTGATCGCCGGGCGCCCGCCCTTCGACGCGCAAGTGCAGTCGGCGATGATGCAGCAGATCTACCACGTGCAGCCCGGCCCGCTGGGTGCGCTGCGCGACGGTGTCAGTGCCGGCCTTGACGCGACGGTGCAGCGCGCGCTCGCGAAGAACCCGGGCGACCGCTATGCCAACTGGGAAGAATTCGCGCAGGCACTGTCGGGCCTGATCACCAACCAGGAAGTTCCGCGCGGCCAGCTGCAAGGCGTTCTCGACTCGGAGCGTTTCAATCTGTTGCGCTCGCTCGACTTCTTTTCCAGCTTCGGCGATGTCGAGCTGTGGGAGGTGGTGCACCGCGCGAAGTGGCAACGCTTTCACTTCGGGCACGCGCTGTACCGCAAGGGCGAGGAGGGCAACAGCTTTCACATCCTCGCGCTGGGCGAGGTCGAGGTGTTCCGCGACGGCAAGAAGGTCGCCAAGCTCGGCGGCGGCACCTCGATCGGCGAGATGGCCTACCTCGCGCCCAGCCCCGAACTCAAGCGCCACAGCACCGACGTGATCGTGACCGAACCGGCCACGACGATCTCGTTCACCCCTCAGACGCTGATCCAGATCAGCCCGGGCTGTCGGCACCAGTTCGATGCGGCCTTCATCCGCGTGCTGGTGCGCCGTCTTCACGCTGCGCACGAAGCATTGGCACATCCGCGACGCATCCTGTAGCGCTCGGAGCAAACGAGTGTCCACCGCGCGACAGCGCGGCGCGTTGATCCCTTGCTGGCACATGGGGCGCATGCTTCAATGCTCGCCGGCAATCACGCCCCCCGTGCAAAGTGCTCCAAGGAGATCCTATGAAACACCTGATGACCGTTCTGGCCTTGTCCGTGGCCTGCCTCTCGACCTCGGCTTTCGCCGCCGACGCAGCCAGCGCGCCTATGGGCGCGCAGCAATCGAAGATGAAGAGCTGCAATGCCGATCCGAAGGCCAAGACCCTGAAGGGCGACGAGCGCAAGGCGTTCATGAAGAGCTGCCTGTCGGCCGACGGTGCGCCGGCCGCCGCTGCCGCCCCGATGACGCAGCAGGAAAAGATGAAGGCCTGCAACGCCGACCCGAAGGCCAAGGCCTCCAAGGGTGACGAGCGCAAGGCGTTCATGAAGGAATGCCTGAGCAAATAGGCCGCTTCGGCTGCAGCGAGGGGCCCGCCTCGGCGGGCCTGTCTACTTGGGCGAGCGCTTCCAGTAAGAGGCGTCGCCGTAGCTGTGCTTCAAGAAGTCGATCCAAAGCCGCACCCGCAGCGCCAGGTGGCGTGCATGTGGAAACACCGCGTAGATGCCGTTCGGCGGCGCGGCAAAGTCATCCAGTACGCTGACGAGATCGCCCGCGGCGATCTCCTGCTCGACCTCCCAGGCCGAGCGCCATGCCAGCCCCAGCCCGGCCGAGCACCACGCGTGCAGCACCTGGCCGTCGGAGCAGTCGAGCCGGCCGCTTGGGCGCAGGTAGTTCACCTCGCCGTCGATAGAGAAGCCCCAGCCGCGCGTCTGGCTCGCATCGCTGCTGAGCGTCAGGCATTCGTGACGCGTGAGCTCGCTCGGGTGGCGCGGTGTGCCGGCGCGTTTCAGGTACGCGGGCGTGGCCACGCACAGGCGACGGTTGTCAGCCAGCCGCACGCTAATCAGGCTGCTGTCAGGCAAGTCGCCGACGCGCACCGCGCAGTCGAAGCCTTCGTTGACGATGTCGACGATACGGTCACTCAGGTTCAGCGAGATGTTGACCTCGGGGTGCAGTGCCAAGAAGCGCGGCACCAGCGGCGCCACGTGCCGGCGCCCGAAGCCGGCTGGGGAGGTTACGCGCAGGTAACCGCTCGCCTTCACGCCGCCGGCGCTCACGCTGGCCTCGGCGTTGGCCCAGTCGGCGAGCAGGCGCTGGCTATCTTCGAGGAACGCGCTGCCCTCGTGCGTCAGGGAAATGCGTCGCGTGGTGCGTACCAGCAGCTTCACGCCCAGGCGCCGTTCGAGCGCATCGATGCGCCGCCCGATCACCGCGGGCGCGACGCCTTCGGCGCTCGCCGCAGCTGTCAGGCTGCCTCGGGTGGCGACGGCGACGAAGGTCTCCAGCTGCTTGAGCCTGTCCATGATTACATTCAGTTAGGTCACGAATCCAAGGCAATCATCGTACTTAATGCCGGCGTGCCCATCGAATAAATTCTCGGTATGGACAAGCCGGCTGTTCCCACCACCCCTCGCGCGGTGCTGTTCGACGCCTACGGCACGTTGTTCGATGTCTACAGCGTTGCGCTGCTGGCCGAACAGCTGTTCCCCGGTTTCGGCGAGCGCCTGAGCGTGTTGTGGCGCGACAAACAGATTGACTACACGCGCCTCACATCGATGAGCGGCCAGTACCGGCCGTTCTGGGATCTGACGCGAGCCGGTCTGCGTTTCGCAGCGCAACGCCTCGGACTCGAGCTGAATGCGGTCGCCGAAGACCGGCTCATGAACCAGTACCGGCATCTGAGCAGCTTCCCCGAGAACCGCGAAGTGCTCGCAGAGCTGAAGGCGCGTGGCATCCCGACCGGCATCCTGAGCAACGGCGACCCGGACATGCTCGGCGTGGCCGTCAAGAGTGCCGGCTTCTCGGGACTGCTCGCGCATGTGATCAGCGTACATGCGCTGCGCAAATTCAAGACCGACCCGGCGACGTACGCCCTTGGCACGCAGGCACTGAACTTGCCAGCCAAGGACATCTTGTTCGTGTCGAGCAACGGCTGGGACGCGATCGGCGCAACCTGGTACGGCTACACCACGCTATGGGTGAACCGCTTTGGTCTGCCGCTCGAGCAGCTCGACACCCCGCCCACGCGCACCGGCGCCAGCCTGCGCGACGTGCTCGGTTTCTTTCCCACCTAAATCACACACCGTCAAGACCATGACCGCACGCATGACCACACGCACGACAGTCCACGGCCTTCAAGTCGCGACCACGCTGCACCGCTTCATCGAAGACCAGGTGCTGCCCGGCACCGGCGTTCAGGCCGACACCTTCTGGCGCGGCTTCGCCGCGATTGTGAACGACCTAGCGCCGAAGAACGCCGCGCTCCTTGCCGAGCGCGATCGCTTGCAAGCGCAGCTCGACAAGTGGCACCACGCGCACCTTGGCCCGATCAAGAAGCCGGCCAAGTACCGCCGGTTTCTCGAGGGCATCGGCTACCTCGTGCCGGTGCCCGTGGGTGTGAAGGTGTCTACGCGCAACGTCGATGCCGAACTCGCGTTGCAAGCTGGTCCGCAGCTGGTCGTGCCGATCACCAACGCGCGCTACGCACTCAACGCCGCGAATGCGCGTTGGGGCTCGCTGTACGACGCGCTGTACGGTACCGATGCGATTGCCGAGGACGGGGGCGCCGAGAAGGGCACGGGCTACAACCCGGTGCGCGGCGCCAAGGTCATCGAGTACGTGCGACACGTGCTGGATCGCACGGCGCCGCTCAAGAAGGGTTCGCATATCGACTCGACCGGCTACCGCGTCGAAGGCGGCGCGCTCGTCGTCGCGCTGAACGACGGCACGACAACCACGCTCGCAAGGCCGGCGCAATTCGTCGGCTACCAGGGCACCGCCAGCGCACCGTTGTCGGTGCTGCTTGTGCACAACGGCCTGCACCTGGACATCCGCATGGACCGCAGCACGGCCATCGGCGCGAGCGATGCCGCCGGCGTCAGCGATCTGGTGCTCGAATCGGCGCTCTCGACCATCCTCGATCTCGAGGATTCGGTCGCCGTCGTCGATGCGGACGATAAGGTGCAGGCCTACGGCAACTGGCTCGGCATCCTGAAGGGCACGTTGACCGAAGCAGTGAGCAAGGGCGGCAAGACCTTCACGCGCGGCCTGAATCTGGACCGTGTCTACACCGGCGCTGCGGGCAAGCCGATCACCTTGCACGGCCGCTCGCTGCTGTTCGTGCGCAACGTCGGCCACCTGATGACGAACCCGGCGGTGCTGTGGGGCGCGAAGGGCCACGAGATCCCAGAAGGCATCCTCGATGCCGTCGTCACGACGACGATCGCGCTGCACGACCTGCAACGCCACGGTGCGAACGGCATCACCAACTCGCGCAAGGGCTCGGTCTACATCGTCAAGCCGAAGATGCACGGGCCGGCCGAGGTCGCGTTCGCGAGCGAATTGTTCGGCCGCGTCGAGCAACTGTTGGACCTGCCCAAGGCGACCGTGAAGCTCGGCATCATGGACGAGGAGCGACGCACCAGCGTCAACCTGAAGGCCTGCATCGCAGCGGCGGCCGACCGTGTCGCGTTCATCAATACCGGCTTCCTCGACCGCACCGGCGACGAGATGCATTCGGCGATGCAGGCTGGCCCGATGCTGCGCAAGGGCGACATGAAGTCGAGCGCCTGGATCCAGGCCTACGAACGCAACAACGTGCTCGTGGGCCTGGCTTGCGGCCTGCGAGGCAAGGCGCAGATCGGCAAGGGCATGTGGGCGATGCCCGACCTGATGGCCGCGATGCTGCAAC
>JANYBE010000056.1 GCA_025360945.1 Rhizobacter sp.
CCAAAGCGCGGTGAGCCAGGCCAGCCTTCAATGGCGGGCTCCCGGCCTTGCTGCGCGAGGCGTCCGGGGATTACCGCCCTTGTTTTGCCGGCGGCTCGGGTCGGTGCTGCCACCCTCGAGGGCGAAGCGCTCTACCGCGAACGCATCATGCCGCCCGCCGGCGCCGTTCTGGTTGTCAGCCTCGAAGACACGGCTCGTCTCGATGCTCCGGCAACCGAACTCGCCGCCGTCCGGACGCGCCTGGCCGGTGGCCCCCCGTATCGCTGGCGGCTCGACTACGACGACCGCCTGGTCGAAGCGAGCAGCCGTCCGGTGCTGCGCGCGCGAATCGAAACACCGGAGGGGTTGTGGATGACCACCGACACGGGTGTGACCGCGACGTCACCGTCCCCTGTTTTGGAGCTTCGCCGCGTTCCGACGGCCGCAGATCGATGTGCCGATGCCAAAGAACAAACGGCTCTCAATGAGTGCGCCTACCAAGAGTTTCTTGAGGCGTCTGCCGGGATGAGTCGGCAGCTGCAGGACTTCGAGTCGAGGCTGAAGCCTGCGCAACACTCCCCCTCGCGACGGGTGCAAAAAGCGTGGCTTGTTTTTCGAACAGAAGCCTGCAAAGTCGAGAGCAACGCGGTCGCAGATGGCAGTGCGAGGCCGATGGTCGAGTGGCAGTGCGCCGCTCGGATGACTAGACAGCGAGCCGTCGAGGTGGGGCGGCTCGCTGCCTGCCCTGAGGGCTACATTGCTTGTCCAGCTCAGCGACCCCGGAAGGCACAGTGATTTATTTTCGAAGAGTTTCTATCAGGCACTGGCTGCTGTTGCTCGCGTTCGCCCTGCCGATTGCCTGCTGGGGGCAAACGCCAGTGGCCGCGACGACGTCGGGCCCGGTGCAGGGGCAGGCCGTCAACGACATCGCCGTTTTCCGAGGTGTGCCGTTCGCGGCGTCGCCGGTCGGTGATCGTCGCTGGCGCGAGCCGCAGCCGGTGCAACCTTGGTCCGACGTGCGTCAGACTATCAGCGTCGCTCCTTCGTGCCCGCAAAAGCCCGGTCTGTCGCTTGCAAACGGCGGCGACCCAGGGCAGCTGGACGAAGACTGCTTGTACTTGAACGTCTTTACGCCGCGAGCGGATTCCGGTGCCCGGCTGCCGGTGATGGTCTGGATCCACGGCGGCGCGCTCATCTTCGGCAGCGGCGGGCTTGCGATCTACGACGGGAGCGCCTTGGCGCGGCGTGGGGTTGTGATCGTGACGGTCAACTACCGCCTCGGTCCGCTGGGCTTTTTTGCCCATCCTGCGCTCGACAAGGAGAACCCCGGAGGCGCCGTCAATTTTGGACTGCTTGACCAGATCGCCGCGTTGCGCTGGGTGCAAGCGAACATCGGCGCCTTCGGTGGCGATCCGTCCAAGGTCACGATCTCCGGTCAGTCGGCCGGTGCGCAAAGCGTGCTGGCGTTGATGGCATCGCCGCTCTCGCAGGGCCTGTTCCGTGCCGCAATTGCCGAAAGCCCGTATGGCCTGCCGAGCCATACGCGGGCCAAGGCGAGCTCTGTTGGCGTTGCGATTGCGAACGCCGTTGGTCTGCCCGGTTCGGGTGCGAGCATGACGGCTCTACGAAACATTCCCGCAACTCGTCTCGCTTCGCTCGAGGACAACGCGCTGTCCCTGGCACCAGGATTCATCGTGGGGGACAAGGCAGTGCCATCTCCCCTGTTGCAGGCGTTCCAGAAAGGCCGCGAGGCCGCGGTGCCCTTGATCATCGGCAGCAACAGCGATGACGCCAGCGTGGTCGTCTCCTTCGGCGTCGACCCGGCGCAGCTCGTTAAGAAGATGGGCCGAGCGCGCGTCCTGGTGCGCTCCTACTACCCCGGTGTCAGCGACGAGCGCCAGTTGGGACGGGAGGTGGCCCGTGACGTCGTCTTCACAGCTTTCGCGCGCCGCATCGCCTACTTGCACAGCGCCAAGGCGCCGACCTGGCGCTACTACTTCAGTCATCCCGCACCGTCTTCAACAGGCACCGCCCACGGCGCCGAGATCCCCTTCGTATTCGGGACCGTGGCGGCTTGTCAGTGCATGGACAGGAGTCCGACGAGCTTGGACTCGGCGGTCGAGCGTCGAGTAGGTGACAGGTGGGCAGCATTCGCAAGTACCGGCAAGCCGACTGGCGATCCGACTTGGGAGCTCGACAACCGAAGCCGGGGCTGGGCGCTTGAAATCGCCGATGAGGACTCCGCTCGCCCCGGATTCATGATGGCGCGGATGAACGCCTTCATCACAGGATTGAACCTTGTAGGTCGTCAAGGCACTCGGTAGGGACGATCGCGAGCAACGCGCGAGCGCTCAACCTCAAATCACGATCCGCTCGACCTCATCGAGCGACACCTGATCCGTCCTCCGGTCATAGAGCCCCGTAGTCCTGGAGCTCTCATGGTTGGCCATCTGCTGCGCGATCTCAAGCTTGCCGCCGTTGCGAAGGTATTCGGTGATCCCCGTCGCTCTGAACGAGTGGCATCCGATCCTGGTCCGCACCTTTGCGGCGAGCGCCCTTCTCGCGATCATTCGGTAGACATCCGCCTGGCGCATTGGCTTCTTTGACAGCTGCCCGCTCCGCCCGATCGCCGACCTGAACAGCCACCCCTTCGAATCGCCCAGCTCCGCCTGATCGATGTAGGCATGTAAGTATTCGTCGAGGTTGTGATGGCAAGGCATCTCATGCACCTTGCCGCCCTTCTCATGGAGGCGGATCCAGGTCCGCCGACCCTGCACGTAGACGTCCTCCACTCGCATGCCGATCGCAGCTCCGACCCGCGCGAAGCTGTAGACCATCAGCCCCACCAACGCCCGATCGCGCAGGCCGGCCAGCGTCGACATGTCGATCGCATCGAGCAGCGCCCTCGCCTCCTCAGCCGCCAGCACCGGCGTCTTGCCTTTCTTGACCGAGTGCCGTGGCCCCCGTACCGAGCTGGCCGGGTTCATCGGCATGACCTGGCCAACCACCAGCCAATCGAACAGCATCCGCAGCGCGGCCAGATTCAGCTTTACCGAAGGCGCCGCCAGCCGCTCCTGCAGCTGCTCCACGTAGGCCGCCACATGCACCGGCTCGATCGCGCCGAGCTCTTGCAGGGTATTGCGGTCGCACCAGGCCGCGAACTCTCCCACTGCCCGGGCGTAGGCCTTGCGCGTGTTCGGGTTGCGAATGTTGGCGGTGAAGAACTCGAGGGTGCGCTTGGCTGCGGCTGGCGTCGGCGTAAAGAGCGCCGGCAACCCCTCTTTTTGAGTCACCAGGGCGGTCTTGGCTGCGCGCTCCAGCACCAGCGCTCCCATGGTTAGGTCCCCACGAACTCGAGCGCCTCGCGCGCGAGCTGCAGCCACTCCTCGAAGGACCCCGAGCGCACCTCGAGCCACTCCTTCATGGGACGGCCGCGGTTCGCATCAAATCGCTCGCCCACTCCCGTGGTCACAAGCGCGTCGACGCGTGCCTTTGGTAGCTTGACGACGAACTGCCCGCCCGAGGAGACCATCGCGAAGATCTTGTCGTGGACTTTGAGCGCAGAGCTGCCGAAAAGCCGACTGCCCTGGTTGCTGTGCGAGACGCCAGGATGCCTCGCAAGGGCCTCAACGATCGCCCTGAAGCGTTTTTCGGTCTCGTTTTCGGGATCCGCCACCGCCCTCTCCCTCAATCGGCCCACGCGCGTCATCATGAATGATAACGTCCTTTATCAGTCACGATCGGCGCCCCTGTTGTAAGACTTTGGTCTCGATCCCGGCAATGTCCCGCTGATAGTTGCAACCGGCGGCGGTGCGGTGCACGTTACGCGGCCTTCCTTGGCTCGTCAACGTGGGCTTGTTCCTCAGGCCGCTTCA
>JANYBE010000057.1 GCA_025360945.1 Rhizobacter sp.
AAGGTCTGGCCGGTGGCCTATGCCGATGCAAAGAGCTACAACGCGCGCGCGGTCGCCGGCCTGTGGCAGGAGATGGGCGGGCGCCTCGCAGGCAGCGCGCATGACGGCGCTGCACCCGCGACCACGCCGACCTTCGAATCGAGCTCGCCGACGCTGGGCGAGGTCGTTCGCGACATCAACAAGTACAGCAACAACGCGATGGCCCAGCAGCTCTTCCTGACGCTCGCGCTCAGCAGTCGAGGCAGCGGCACACCCGATGGGGCGCGCGAGGCGCTACGGCAATGGGCGAGCGCGCGCTTCGGCGCCGCGACCACTGCGGGCCTCGTGATCGACAACGGTTCGGGCCTGTCGCGCGAGGGCCGCGTCAGCGCACGGTTGCTGACACGACTGCTGCAAGCCGCGTGGGCGAGTCCGGTGATGCCGGAGCTGATGAGTTCGCTGCCGGTCAGCGGCGTCGATGGCACACTGACGGAATCGCGCGCGGCGCTGGGCCGTGCGCACCTGAAGACCGGCTCCTTGCGCGACGTGGCCGGCGTGGCCGGCTACGTGCTCGCGAACTCTGGGCGCCGCTACGTGGTCGTTGCGATCGCGAACCACACGAACGCCAACGCGGCGCGCCCCGCCTTTGATGCGCTCGTGCAATGGGCCGCGAACGATGGCGCACCGGCGGTCGACGCGCCGCAGAACTGATACGACACCATGATCTCCACCGACACCCTCGGCTACATCGCCGCCACGCTGACCACCGCGTCGTTCGTCCCGCAAGCCTGGCTGACGTTTCGCAGTCGCGACGTGAGCGGCATCTCACTCGGCATGTACAGCCAGTTCACACTGGGCATCGCGCTCTGGCTAGGCTACGGGCTGATGCTCGGTGCCTGGCCGATCGTGGTGGCGAACACGATAACGCTCGTGCTCGCCGCGGGGATCCTGGCGATGAAGCTTGCGCTCCAAGACAAGCGGCCCACGTGAGCGGGCCGCCGCGGGCGCCAAGCGATTCGGCTAGAAGGTGTAGCCAATCGAGACGCTGTAGGAGTCCGGGTCAATCTTCGCGTCCAGCGTCTGGCCGGTCGACAGCGAGGTACGCGTCTTGAGGAAGGTACGGGTCAGGTTGGCGTCGACGAACCAGTGCTCGGTGAACGCGTAGGTTCCACCGAGTTGTACCGTCGCGGCGAACTTGGACTTGACCGAGATCGTCGTCGGGTTGCTCGGCGTTCCGCCGGTCAGCGCGCTTAGCGCCGCGGTGCTTTTGGCCTTGTAGAACTTGGCGTAGGTCACGCCGGCGCCGAGGTACGGGCGGAATGCCGCCTTCGCCTCCATGAACCGGTACTGGCCCAGCAACGTGACCGGCAGCGCCCGCATTTCGCCGATCTTGCCAACACCGGCGATCGCGCCCGCGCCGTCGATCTCGTGCTTGAACGGCAGCGCCAGCGGCAGATCGATCGAGACGTTGTCGGTCAGCATATAGCTCAGGCCGCCTGCGAACTCCGTATTGGAGCGGATGTTGACCTGAGTACCGACAAACGAAGGCGCGGTTAGGTCGCCGCTGCTGACGTTGGGTTTGATCTCGGTCGCGCCGACGCGCACCATCGTGGTGCCGGCGCTCTGCGCCTGAGCACCGACCGAAGCCATCAGGCCGGCGGCCAGGGCCACCGCGGTGGCGAGCGACTTCAGGCGGCAGCTGTCATTGAATTTTTTCATGTTCGTGTCTCCTGCGTCGCGTCAGAGCCAACCGGCCTGCGACAGCGACCGGGAAATGAGCTGAGCCAAGTTCTTGTGGGCCTGCGGCGTGGGGTGGAAACTGTCGGAGAAGGCGTACGTCTTCCACCAGTCGGCCCCGCCAGTTGCGCCGGTCGGCGGCGTCATCGCCGAGAGCGCCACGTCGGTGCAGGTCGCGAAGGTGTAGGTCGGCAAGCCGTCGGAGCCGACACCGGTGATCGGGCAGGCCGGGGTGGTTGCGTTCTGCAGACCGAACTGCGCGGGCGCCGCGACCTGGTCGTTGAACGAGGTGTAGAAGTCGACCACGATCACGTTCGCGTTGCCGGCGAACTTGGCCGCGAGTTCGGTGTTGAAGGCCGCGATCCAGCTCTTGAACAAGCCCTCGGACTGGGCCCGCGCCGCAGCGCCGGCGGCGCCGCCGCCGTACGCGGCCGCGATGCTGTCGAGCACCATCTGGAAGCGCGGCGTGTTGGTGATGCCAGGCATGTTTAGCACGACGACGCGCTGCGCCCCCTTGTCGAGCGCGCTGGTCTTGATGCTGGCGTAGAACTTGTCGGCCAGCGCCGTGAGGTAGGTGCCGCCGACGCTGGCCAGACCGGCCGCGCCGCCGGCTACCGCCGCGCCCACCGTCGCCGGAGGCAGCACTGTACCGAGCAGCGCAACATACGACGCGCCACCATCGGTCGCTGCCTTCAGGTAGGCGCCAACAAGGTCGGCCGCATCGTTGCCGCCGCCGTCGATGATGAGCAGATCACTGGCCGCATAGTTGCCCGCGGCCGAAGCGTTCGCGAGCTGCAGCGGAATCGACATCGGCGAGCTCGGCGCGCTGTAGTTGTTAATGCGCCCACCGCCGATCGCAGAGTTGGTGCAGCCGGTCTGCGTCGGGTTGGCGATGAAGGTCGTGCCGGTGAAGGTGTAGACATTGCACAGCGCGGCCAGGCCGTAGCTGTTGGCAATCAGTTCAGGGTAGATGCGCGGCGTCTTCAGATCGAGTCCGGCCGCCGTGGTGGCCTGCACCGTGAACTTGAAGCCGAAGGTGCCACTGTCGGCAAGGCTGTCGCCCATGACCTTGACCGAGCCGATCGCCACGGCCGGCGTGGTGTCGGCACCGCCGCTGCCACCACAGGAGGCCAACAGCGCAGCAAGGGCAACGGACGCATACGGCGCCCAGGATCGAATGTCTCTCATGCAAACCTCTCGGCAGGTTGGACGGCGGGGTCGCCGCGAACATCAGAGTAAAAAAGAACGACCGTTCTTTTTATCGAATGGGCACTATAGACGTGGCCGCAAGCTCGTCGGAAGCGGGACAAACCCGTCGTGACTGCGCCGCCACGCTGCCATTTAGAACGGGTTGTTCTGTGCCCGGGTTAGGGCGAGCGAGCCCAGAGCGGCCTGGCCCGTCGGGCCGAGGTGACGATCGTCGGCCCACAACCAAACCGCGCCGACGGCATCGGCCACCAGCGTGTTGGTGGTGCACTTTGGCAGCGGCGCACTCGCCTGACAGGCCCCCAGCGTGGAATTGACGTAGCTGCCCGTGCCGGCTTGGGTGCCTCGGTCGATCGCAGTGAAGTACTCATCGGCCTGGATGAGGCCGATCTTATGGCCGTCGTTCAGCAGATGCGCGAGCAGGGCGTCGTTGAAGCGCGTGCTCAGGCGCGACAGCAGGGCCGGGCTGCCGTTGGTCGAGCCCACCGAGCGGTCGCCGGCGTAGGGCATCAAGCCTACGTCGGGAATCGTCGAGATCAGGACCTTCGCCCCCAGACCGGCGATGCGATTGACCTGATTCGCAACCTCGACGCCGGCCGCGTCGAGGTTCGCGGCAAGCTGGCCTTCGCCGACAGCCGGGTACTGCCCGAACTGCGTGATAACGTCGTTGGCGCCGACGAGCACCGTGACGAGGTCGCCGGGGGCGAAGCCCCCACTGGCCAGTAGCTGATCAATCTGGGTCGAGAGGTCGGCGACCTGGGCGCCGACAGTCGAAAAATTTCGGCTGACCGGGTCGACCGCCGACGTACCCTGACACTCCGGAAAGACGAAGCCGTAGGCGGCCGCGACCGACTGGACCCAGATCGGATTGGAGCTGCAATCGATCGTCGTCGTGCTGCCACCGGCGAGCGCGTTTACGGTGTACTTGCTGCCGTCGGCCTTGATCACACTGGTCTCGTCACCGAACGCGATCACCCGGGTCGGCACGAACTTCTGCACCTGCTGTCCCCCACCGCAGGACGCCAGCAACGCGGACGCCAGTACACCGGCGAGCAGCGCGGCGCGCCCCGTTCCATTCAACTTCGACAACTTCATTCAATGCTCCGAAAGACCTGCGGGTGACGTGGGGTGAAAGGTGAGGGCTCAGCTGGCTGCTGCGCGCAGCAAGCGGTCGCGCACACCATCCCACTCGGGATCGGCGGGCGGCTCCTCTACCCAGATGAGCTGCGCGCCCTCGGCATCAAGCTCGCGCAACACAGAAAAGAGTTCGTGCGCCGCCTGATCCGCCAGCAAGGGCATGCGCCGGTGGCGCACCCCGTCGGGCGCACCCAGCGGCACGCTGCGCGAATATACCGCCAGCTTCAGCGGCTGATCGCCGAGCAATTGCAAAGCCGATGTCAACATTTGTTGCGACATCAGCCGAAGCGTGGCGTTGGGCGCGTAGTGCGCAGCGAGCGTGCCGGAGGCACGCGGCGCGTCGGCATCGGGTTTGCGCAGCGGTTCGCCGGCCGCCGCTTCGATGCGAGCAGGTGCGAGCACACCTGGGCGCAGAAGCACCGGGTGGCCGCGCGAGCAGTCGACGATGCTCGACTCGATGCCGATCTCGCACGCCCCCCCGTCGAGCACGGCGAGCGAGTCGCCGAACTCGGAGGTGACGTGCGAGGCCTGCGTGGGGCTGATGCGCCCGAAGCGGTTCGCGCTCGGCGCCGCGACCCCGGCAACGCCAAGCCGCTGTGTCGCCGCGAGTAGGGCGCGCGCCACCGGGTGCGAGGGGCAGCGAAGCCCGATGCTTGTCTGGCCGCCGGCGGCGGCGGTGGCGATGCCTTCGGCCCGCGGCAGGATCAGCGTGAGCGGGCCCGGCCAGAACGCGTCCATCAACCGGCGCGCGACCAAGGGCACGTCGCGCGCAAATCGCTCGGCTTCTCCGGTCTCGGCCACGTGCACGATCAGCGGGTGATTCACCGGCCGGCCTTTGGCACCGAAGATCTTCGAGACGGCGGCATTGTTGTCGGCACGCGCGCCCAGGCCATAGACAGTCTCGGTCGGGAAAGCGACGAGTTCACCGGCCGCGAGCAGCTCGGCCGCCTGTTGCAGCGCGCGTGCGTCGGTACCATCGAGCAGCATGGCCGGCTACCAGTCCGCCAGACCCAGTCGCGCGGCGGCGATACGGGCGGTGCGGTCAGCTTCGATCGCGGTGGCGGCGGTCACGGTCAGGTGCCCCATCTTGCGGCCCCGACGCGCCTCGGCCTTGCCGTACAGGTGCAGGTGCACACCGGGCAGCGCAAGCACCGCGGCCCAGTCGGGCTCGCCGTGTTCGGGCCAGAGATCGCCGAGCAGGTTCAGCATCACGCACGGCGAATGCAGGCGCGGTGCGATCAGCGGCGCGCCGGTCATTGCGCGCACTTGCAGATCGAACTGCGAGAGGTCGCAGGCGTCGATGCTGTAGTGGCCCGAGTTGTGCGGACGCGGGGCCATCTCGTTGGCGACCAGCGTGCCGTCGGACAGCACGAAGAACTCGACGCACAACACGCCGACGTAGTCCAGCGTGGCGGCGATCTGCCTCGCGCTGACGACAGCGTGTTCGATCACGTCGAAGGCGATGTCGCGGGCGGGCACGGTCGTGACCGCGAGGATGCCGTCGCGGTGCAGGTTCTGCTGCACCGGCAGATGCACGACCTCGCGGTTGGACGCGCGCGCCACGATCACGCTGATCTCGTGCGCGAGGGGCAGCATCTTCTCGAGCACGCAGACCTTGCAACCGAACTCGTTCCACGCGGCGGCGAGCTGCGCACGCGTGGTCACGCGCAGCTGACCTTTGCCGTCATAGCCGAGGCGCGCGGTCTTCAGGATGCCAGGCAGCAGCTTGTCGTCGACAGCGGCCAGTTCATCGGCATCAGCGATCACCGCATGCGGCGCGCAGGCCACGCCGCTGCGCACGAAATGCGCCTTCTCGGCGGCACGGTCTTGGCAGACCGCGACCGCGGCCGCACCGGGCGCCACCGGCCGGCGCTGCGCCAGCCGCGCAAGCGCATCGGCCGGCACGTTCTCGAACTCGATCGTGACCGCGGCGCTGACATCGGCCAGTTGCGCCAGGCCTTGCGGGTCGAGATAGTCGGTGCGGATGTGGTGATGCGCGATCAGGCCGGCCGGGCTGGCCCTGTCGGCGTCGAGCACGGCCGTGGCGTAACCCATCTGCTGCGCGGCATGCGCAAACATGCGCGCGAGCTGACCACCGCCCATTACGCCGAGCGTCGCGCCGGGCGCGATGAACGGCATCGTCGTCATTTCAAATCGGCGGTCATGGTCCGCGCGACCTCGGTTTGGCGCGCACGGTAGGCATCGAGCCGGCTGCGCAGCGCGGCGTCGTCATTCGCCAGCATGGCCACCGTGAACAGGGCGGCATTGGCGGCGCCGGCAACGCCGATCGCGAAGGTCGCGACCGGAATCCCCTTGGGCATCTGCACGATCGAGTGCAGCGAGTCGACGCCTTGCAGATGCCGGCTCGCGACCGGCACGCCGAGCACGGGCACCGTGGTCTTGGCCGCCAGCATGCCAGGCAGGTGCGCTGCGCCGCCGGCACCGGCGATGATCGCCTTCAACCCGCGTGCCGCGGCCGATTCTGCATAGGCGAACATGTCGTCGGGCATGCGGTGGGCCGAGACAACCCGGGCCTCGAAGGGGATGCCGAACTCGGCGAGAATCTCGGTGGCCGCGCGCAACGTGTCCCAGTCGCTCCTGGAACCCATCACCACGCCGACCACTACAGGGGCGCTGCTCAAAGCTCGCTCCAAGGTGCTGATGAACCTTCAATTGTAGGTGGCGCACGCCACCCCACCCCTCACCCGGATCCGCCCATGCTGGACATCACTCTTCAGAACTTCGAAGCCGACTTGATCACTCCATCGACGCAGCAACCCGTGCTGCTAGACATCTGGGCCCCTTGGTGCGGGCCCTGCAAGGCGCTCGGCCCGGTGCTCGAGAAGCTCGAAACGGCGTACGCCGGCCGCTTCGTGCTCGCCAAGCTCAACTCGGACGATCAGCCCGAGATCGCCGCGCAGTTGTCGAAGATGTTCGGTGTGCGCAGCATCCCGTTCTGCGTGCTCTTCAAGGGCGGGCAGCCGGTCGACGGTTTCGTCGGTGCGCTGGCCGAGGCCGAGGTGCGCGCGTTCCTCGACAAGCATGTCGCAAGCGCAGAGCAACTCGCCGCCGAGGAGGAAGTGGACGAAGCCAGGGCGCTGCTCGAAGACGGCGATGTCGACGGTGCACTCGAGAAGATGCACGAAGCCGTCGCGATCAATCCGGCCGACGACTCGGCGCGCTACGACTACCTGCGTGCGCTCCTCGCCGCCGGGCGGATCGATGAAGCGCGGCGCGCGTACGCCCCGGTCGCAGCGAGGGTAGCGCAAGACCTGCGTCTTGCGGCATGTGGACACTGGCTGGCGGCCTGCGAGGCCGACGTCACTGCTCGGCCCGTCGCGGCGCTCGAGGCAGCGCTGGCCACGGACAAGCGTGACTTCGACGCCCGCTTTGCACTGGCTCAGCACCACTTCGCGAAGCAGCGCTTCACGCACGCGATGGACGAGCTGCTGGAGATTCTGATGCGCGACAAGGCCTGGCACGACGGCCTGGCGCGCAAGACCTACATCGCGGTGCTGGAGGTGATGCGAGAGCCGCAACGAGCCGCGGTCAAAGAACAACCCTCGGCCGTCAAGAGCGCGCTGGAACTCGGAGGCAGACAAGCGATCGCAGCGACCGATCCAGTGGTGGATTCCTACCGGAGGAGGTTGAGTATGGTGGTGTTCTAGCGGGACCTTCGCCAAGCAAGGGCGTTGATCGGAGCGATCTCCCAGATACTTCATGCCTTTTCGGAAGAAGTTGAGGTACATGAAAGAACTGATGGGAACCATCGTTCAAGCTCG
>JANYBE010000059.1 GCA_025360945.1 Rhizobacter sp.
CTCGGTGATGATGATTCACCTGCAGGTGCGCTCGACGCCTGTGGTCAAGCCGGCCTAGAGGGGCCTAGAGGGGCCTAGAGCGCCTGGAGATCACGCGTGCAACTCGCTCGCCTCTTTGGCGAGCGCCGTGATGCGCGCCCAGTTCTTCGCGGCCACCGCGTCGGCTGGCGTGAGCCACGAGCCGCCGCAGACCTTGACGTTCGGCAACGCCAGAAAGTCGGGTGCGGTTGCGAGCGAGATGCCGCCGGTCGGGCAGAACACGACATCGGTGAACGGCCCGGCCAGCGCCTTCAGCATGGCGATGCCGCCGGCCTGCATGGCCGGGAAGAACTTCAGGAAGAAGTAGCCATCGGCATTCGCCTGCATCACCTCGCTGCCGGTCGCGGTGCCGGGCAGCAGCGGCAGGCCGATCTCGGTGCAGGCATGGCCGATCGCGCTCGTGTAGCCGGGGCTGACCGCGAAGCTGCAACCGACATCCTTCGCTGCTTGCGCATCGGCGCGGCTGCGCACCGTGCCGGCACCGAGAATAGCCTCGGGCACATCGCGCGCGATGGCCTGCATGCATTGCAGCGCGATCGGGGTGCGCAGCGTCACTTCGAGCACGCGCACGCCACCGGCGACAAGGGCGCGTGCCATCGGCACGGCGTCTTCGAGGCGATTGATGACGATGACCGGGATCACCGGGCCATGGGCAACGAGATCGAGCGTGTTCATGTTTTGGTTCCTTTAATCAAAGCCAGGAGCAGGCGCCCTGCTCCGCGCTGAGCACATTACGGCGCATGCCGGCGAAGAGTTCGCGGCCTAGGCCGTGGCCGTTGATCTCGGCCTGGGCGTCGGGCAGCTGAGCTTGCTCGCGTGCGGCCCAAGTAATGTCGTCGACCAATGCAGCGAGCGTGCCAGCAACCGCGTCGAGGCGCAGCAGATCGCCGTCGCGCACCTTGCCGAGCGGGCCGCCGTGCGCGACCTCCGGGCTGACGTGGATCGCGGCCGGAATCTTGCCCGAGGCGCCGCTCATGCGCCCGTCCGTGACGAGCGCGACCTTGAAGCCACGGCCCTGCAGTACACCCAGCGGCGGCGTAAGCTTATGCAGCTCCGGCATGCCGCAGGCGGCTGGGCCCTGAAAGCGCACGACGGCGATGAAGTCACGCTCCAGGGAGCCGGCCTTGAACGCGGCGAGCAGTTGCTCCTGCGTGTCGAAGACGATCGCCGGCGCCTCGACTATGTGGCGATCCTCCGGCACCGCCGAGACCTTGATCACCGAGCGTCCGAGGTTGCCCGTGAGCAGCTTCAGGCCACCCTCCTCGCTGAACGGCGCGGCCGCCGTACGCACCACCGAGTCGTCGATGGTCGTGGTCGGCAGATCGCGCCATTGAAGCCGCGCGCCGCTGCGCTCGGGCACCTTGCCGAACTCGCGCAGGCCGCCGGGTACGACGGTGCTCACGTCGGCGTGCATCGCGCCGCAGTCGAGCAGCTCGCGGATCACGAAGCCCGGCCCGCCTGCGGCCTGGAACTGGTTCACGTCGGCCAGCCCGTTCGGGTAGACGCGCGCCAGCAGCGGCGTGCTCTTTGACAGGTCGGCGAAGTCGGTCCAGTCGATGAGGATGCCGGCGGCGCGCGCCACCGCAACCCAGTGGATCAGGTGATTTGTCGAGCCGCCGGTGGCGAGCAGCGCAACCATGGCGTTGAGGATCACGCGCTCGTCCACGAGACGGCCGATCGGCGTGAAGTTCGCGCCCTTGGTGATGCCCAGCAGCGTGCGCACCGCATCGCGCGTCAGCGCTTCGCGCAGCTCCGCATGCGGGTGGATGAACGCGGCGCCCGGCACGTGCAGGCCCATCGCCTCGAGCAGCATCTGGTTGCTGTTGGCGGTGCCGTAGAACGTGCAGGTGCCGGCGCCGTGGTAGGCGGCCGACTCGGCTTCGAGCAGCTTCTCGCGCCCCACGTTGCCCTGCGCGAACTGTTCCCGCACCTTGGACTTGGCGGTGTTGTCGAGGCCGGTGCTCATCGGTCCTGCGGGCACAAACACGCACGGCAGATGGCCAAAGTGCAGCGCGCCGATCAGCAGCCCCGGCACGATCTTGTCGCACACGCCGAGCAGCAGCGCGGCGTCGAAGACATCGTGGGTCAGTGCGATCGCAGTGGCAAAGGCAATCGCGTCGCGCGAGAACAGGCTCAGCTCCATGCCCGGTAGGCCTTGCGTGACCCCGTCGCACATTGCCGGCACGCCGCCCGCCACCTGCACCGTGACTCCGAGCTTGCGCGCCTCGTCGCGAATGAGCGCTGGGAAACTCTCGTAAGGCTGGTGCGCCGAGAGCATGTCGTTGTACGCGGTGACGATGCCGATGTGCGGCGCGCGCTCGGCGACGATGCGCAGCTTGTCGCTGCTTGGCATCGCCGCGAACGCATGCGCCACATTGGCGCAGCCCATGCGATCGGAGCCGCGCGGGCGATTGATCGCGGCCTCGACGCGCGCGAGGTACGCGCGGCGCGTCGCCGCACTGCGTTCGCGGATGCGTTGGGTGACTTCGACGACAGCTTGTTTCATGGCCAACCTCGCCTGTAACTCTAAGACAGATTATCGCGTAACCTAGTTACATCGTCAAAACAATCGCACGCGCGGCACGTACCGGCTACCCGGCGCGTCGAAGCAAGCGCCCAAGTGCCGTTGTGTCGATCACGCATCACGCGCTGCCATGCGCCAGTTTTCATTTTAGAGTGCGGGGATGAGCGCGACGTATTCCGCACTGCACCTGCGCGACCCACAACCGATGCTCGCGCACGCCCGCAAGGCCTGGGGCGGCCACCACGATCTCTGGGTGTTCGGCTACGCCTCGCTGATCTGGCGCCCCGAATTCCACGCCGACGAGCAGCGCCCGGCCGTCGTGCACGGCTGGCACCGCGCGCTCGAGATGCGCTCGCGCGTCAACCGCGGCACACCCGAATGCCCCGGCCTGGTGTTCGCTCTCGTGCCTGGCGGCTCATGCCGCGGCATGGCTTACCGAATCGACCGGCGCCGCGCCGGCGCCGAACTCGAGCGACTTTGGGCACGCGAGATGCCCACCGGGGTCTACGATCCGAAGTGGCTCGGCTGCCGCACGTCGCAGGGCACGGTGCAGGCGCTGGCATTCACGCTGAGCCGGCGCAGCCCGGCCCACACCGGGCGCATGCCGGATGCGCAGATGCTCGACGTGCTGCGCCGCTCGGTTGGCCGCTACGGCAGCACCCTTGACTATCTGCTTGAAACCGCGAACTCGCTGCGCGGTTGCGGCATTCGCGACCGCGCTATCGAGCGCCTCGTCGCGCTGGTTCGGCAACACCGCATCGAGTGTCCTACCAACGTGTATCCGGCGATGCCTGGCTGACGCCGGTCCCGCGCACGCCGTCGAGGTCGGCCACCGTGTCGACATCGACCAGCACGCCGGGGTCGTCCACATTCAACGCGAACGCCGGATAGCGCGCGATCACGCGGCGCGCGCCTTCATCGCCGGTGAGTGCGGCGAGCTCGGAATAAAGTTCGCCCGAAAAGCCCACCGGATGGCCGCGCCGGCCTTTGTACTGCGCGTAGACGACCGCGTGCGAAGTCAGCTCGCGCGCGACGCGTTGCAGCGTGGCGGGCTGCACCCGCGGCATGTCGCCGGGCAGGATCAGCCAGCCGCCCGCGTCCGGGCGCGCACTTACACCGGCCGCGATCGAGTAGCCCATGCCCAGCACCGGCTGCCCCGCGCTACCGACTTCGGGCACCAGCACCACATCGCGTGCAGCGACGCTGCGTCGCGCCACATCGGCAAGCGCCTCGGTCGTGACGACGACGACCGGCAGCTGGCTCGCGATCGCCTGGCGCAAGGTGGTGCCGAGCACACTGAGGCTGCCCAGGCTCTGTGCGAGCTTGTGGTCGGCTCCGAGGAAGCGCGAGCCTTTGCCCGCTGCCAGCACGATCACCGCAGGCCGCGAATTCATTCTTCTCCTTCGTTTGTCGGTAGGTCCCGGTGCGTCACCGCACTGGTGTCAAGAATGGAATCTGCAACCGGTTTGAGATAGTGGTGGCTTTACCTAAGGCCTTCCCCTACACAAGCCGGTGCGGCACAAGGTCGCACGCGCCTTCTTATACTCATTTGCATGGACAAGATCGCCCAACTTCGCAAATCCTACGAGCGCGCCGAGCTCGAGGAATCGGCCTCGCTGGCCGACCCAACGGCGCAATTCGAGCTGTGGTTGTCGCAGGCGCTCGAAGGCGAGCTGCCCGAACCGAACGCGATGACCCTGGCAACCGTCGGTGCCGACGGCCGCCCTTCGACCCGCATCGTGCTGATCAAGGGCGTGGATGCGCACGGCATCGTCTGGTACACGAACTACGAGAGCCGCAAAGGCCACGAGCTCGCCGGTCAGCGGTTTGCGGCATTGCAGTTCCATTGGGTCGAGCTCGAGCGCGTGGTGCGCGTCGAGGGCGCGGTCGAGAAGGTCAGCGCGGCCGAATCGGACGCCTACTTCGCCTCGCGGCCGCTCGACTCGCGCATCGGCGCCTGGGCTTCGCCGCAAAGCCAGGTGATCGCGTCGCGCGCGGTGCTGGTTGCAAACGTCGCTAAATACGCTGCGCAGTTCTTGCCTTCGATGCTCACGAGCGGGCCGCCCCGGCCGCCGCACTGGGGCGGCTACCGGCTCGTGCCGGATCGCTGGGAGTTCTGGCAGGGGCGCAAATCGCGCCTTCACGACAGGCTGCGCTATCGGCGCGACGGCCCCGCCTGGGTGCGCGAACGGCTCGCACCCTGAGCTCGGGGCGCAACGAAGCACCTGCGCAGTTGTGCAGCGAAGGCCTGGGCGTGAGCCGCCTACTCTGCGCCATTGCATGGGCGCTTCGATTCGGCGGCTCAATCCACTGGCCGGGCCGCCACGATCAACTCGTCGAGCCGCTGCAGGAACAGCTTGAAATCGATCGGCTTGGTCCAGTAGTCGTCGAAGCCCGCGGCCAACGCGCGCGAGATGTCTTCGGTCAGCCCGTTGGCCGACAACGCGATAAGCCGGCTTGCTGCTAGGGCGGGCTCGGCACGCAGGCGGCGCCGCACCTCGAAGCCATCGATGTCGGGCAGTTGCATGTCGATCAGCACAATGTGGGGCCGATCCTGCAAGGCCATCGCCACGCCCGTCAGCCCGTCGACGGCACAGCGCAGGCGCACGACCGGGCGCAGCGCCACCATGCCTTCGACCAAGATCGCATTCACCGGGTTGTCCTCGATGTAGAGCACCTCGAGCAAAGGCGCCCCGCGCGCTGACGGTGTGGCGGCGGCTCTCACCGCATCGGCGGGCACCTGCGGGATCGCTGGGGTGTGCAGCCGCGGGTCACGGGTGGCGGCCAGGGTCACGCGAAAATCGCTCCCCTCTCCCGGCGCACTCACGAGCTCGATGCTGCCTTGCATCAAGGCTGCGAGCTGACGCACGATGGTCAGGCCCAGGCCAACCCCCTCGACGCCATCGCGCTCCGCGCCGAGCCGCCGGAACGCTTCGAAGATGTGCAGTTGCTCGTCGGGTGCCAGGCCACGGCCATCGTCGCGCACGCTGATCTGCCAGTGCCCCGCGGCGGCGTCGCCGATGTGTCTGGCACTCAGCCAGACCGAGCCGCCCGCGCGGTTGAACTTGACCGCATTGGTTGCCAGGTTGATGACGATTTGCCGGAGCCGACGCGGATCGGCCTGGACCCAGCCACAACAGGGCGCCACGGTGAGCATGACCGCCCCACGTTCTGCCAGCGAGGCTAGCCACTTGCCCACATCGCCCAGTACCGCGTCGATGGACACCGGCGCGGACACGACGGCCAGCCTACCGGCCTCGATCGCAGCAAGATCGAGCACGTCGTCGACGAGTGCGAGCAGATGCTCGCCGGCTGAACGGATGTGTGCCACGCGCTCGAGCTGCAAGGCCACCGGCACGCGGGTGCCTTCGTGCTCGATCAGCTGCGCGAAGCCGAGCACCGCGTTAAGCGGCGTGCGCAACTCGTGGCTGGCGCGCGAGAGCAAATCCGACTTGGCCTGACTCGCGCGCAGCGCCATCTCCTTGTCGTGCAGCGCCTGCTCCGCGCGCTGGCGGTGCGTGATGAGCTCGGTGGTGTCGAGGTTGATGCCGATCAGCATCAGGCGCCCGTCGTGCTCCTCGCGGCGCGAGCGCGACGTCACCCAGCGCACCGTGCCGTCGGGCCGGACAATCCGGAACTCGGTCTCGAAGGCCTTCGAGCCGGCCTTCGCGGCGGCCCGGCGCCCCTGCGCCAGCGCGAGGTGGTCATCGGGGTGCACATAGGCATCGCGCCAGGCAAGCAGGCTCGTGGGCAGTTGATCGCGCGCAGCGCCGTAGATGCGGAACATCTGGGCGTTCCACTCGACCTCACCGGTCGCCCCGTCGACGCTCCAGATGCCGAGATCGGCCGCATCGGCCACCACCTCGATGCGGCGCAGCAGCGCCTGGATGCGCTCGCGCACAGCCATCTGCGCACTCTGGTCGATGGTGATCCCGAGCAGCCCGGTCACCCGACCCTGTTGGTCGCGCTCGGCAACGCGTCGCGTTAGCAGCGGGCGGTACCCGCCACTCGCGTGACGAAAGCGCAACTCGAGGTCGATCACCTCGGTTCCCGCCGTGGCCAGATCGGCCGCGCGCAGCAGGCTCTGCAGGTCGTCAGGGTGAGCCCAGGATCGAAGCTCGTCGAAGCCGGCGCCCGCGGCACGCGGTGCGATGCCGATCTGCTCGTAGCCCGCGTCGTTTAAGTGAATGCGCTGGCTCGCAAAATCGGCGCGCCAGACCGCCACCTTGGCCAGGCGCAGCGCGCGGGCCAGATCCGCACTCACTGCCTGTTGCGCACGCACCAGGGCGGCGCCCACGCTGTCGTCCACGATCACGCCGGTCAGCAGCAGCGGCGTGCCGTCGGCCGCCAGGCGCACCTCCAGCAGCGACTGCAGGTCATGCAGCGAACCGTCCGGCCAGACTACGCGAAAGCGCAGGCTGTGGCGCGCGCCCTCGCGCAGGAAGCGCATGTGCTCCGACAGAAACCGCTCACGGTCGTCCGGATGCAGGACGTCCATTGCGCGCTCCAGGCCCGGCGTACCCTCGCTGGGGTCGATGCCGAAGAGCTTGAACATCTGCGCGTCCCAGCGACCCTCGTATGTGCGCAGGTCGCGCTCAAACACACCGATTGCGACAAAGTCCTGCATCAGCGCGAGTTTGTCAGCCGCGCTGCGCCAGGACGCCGCTGCGCGCGCGGACCCGGACGGGCTGAACCACACCAGCCAGTCGTCGCCGATTGGCACCGCCTGCCAGTGCAGCGGCACGGCCCCCAGATCACCTTGCGTCGCGGATTCGAGTGCAGCATGCAATTCGGCAGCCAGCGTGGCCCACAACTCGGCGCCGCTCAGCCCTTCGGCCTCGGCCCACGCCTGCGCAGCCCCGTTCACACGCCAGCCTGAGGCTGGCGTGTCTCGCCCCAATCGCATGGCCGGGCTGGGCGCCGCGAGCCAGATCTGATCCATCCTCAGCCGTTTCATCAATCCGAGGACGCATCGACGCCATGCCGCGCCGACCCCCGGACGAACCGTGTCGTCACGGCCAGTGTATCGGCGCACGCCGGCGGCGGAAGCCGGTCAACCCTTGATCGGTGCGCATCAAGCCGGCAGAACCCGGCTGGCGAACGTCTTCTTGAACTTCTCGACCTTGGGCGCCACGACCATCGCGCAATAGCCCTGGTTCGGGTGGTTCGCGTAGTAGCGCTGGTGATAGTCCTCGGCACGCGAGTAGTTCGTCTCGCGCAGCAGTTCGGTTTCGACGCGTCCCTGGTGATGGGCGTTCACCTCGGCGATCACTTCGCGCGCAACCGCCTCTTGCGCCGCATCGCGGAAGTAGATGCCCGACCGGTATTGCGTGCCGACGTCGTCGCCCTGGCGGTTGCGCGTTGTCGGATCGTGGATCACGAAGAAGATCTCGAGCACTTCGCGCAACGTGATCTGCGCGATGTCGAAGCTGACGCGCACAACCTCGGCATGGCCGGTGTCGCCGCCACACACCTGCTCGTAGCTCGGATCGACGACTTCGCCGTTGCAGTAGCCGGACTCCACCGCCAGCACGCCGCGCACGCGTTCGTAGACGGCTTCGAGGCACCAGAAGCAGCCGCCGCCCAGCGTGATTGTGTCGGTCGTCGAGGTCATGATCGGCTCCGGAATCGAAACGGTTGGTCGGGATTCGTGGCGTGCGCTTACAGTCGCTCAGGTGGTCGAGAGCGACAGTTGCACGCGCGGCGTCCAGGTGGCCGCGTCTTCGGCCGCTGCGCGCACCTTGGGGGCCGCCAGGAACAGGCGCTCGCTAGGCAGACCTTTTGCGATCAGCGCATCGCGCACCGCCAGGCCGCGTTGCAGCGCCAGCTCGCGCATCGCATCGTCGCTGACGGGGGTGCGCGTCTTCAGCAGCGCCTCCATCTCGGCAGGCGCAATATCCTTCGCGAAGCCGATGGCATTGCGCGGCTTGTTCGCAATGTCGGTGTTCTTGTAGAGCTGCCTCAGCAGCCGCGTGCGTTCATCGGCCGACAATGCCACGGGCGCGCTCGCATCTGAGGCCACCGACGCAACCCCGACCGGCACGTCCGCGCGCAGCTTCTCGCGCCGTGCCTCGGCAAGCAGCCGGGCTTCGATCGCCGCATGCTGAAAAGCATCGCGCTCGCCGACTGGATCGGAGGCGCCAGTCACCGTCATCTTCAGCGCCGGGCGCTCGGTCAAGGCCTTCGCGACCTTGTCGATCGCGCCGCTGCCGCCTGCGGTGATCAGCGCAGTACCGGGCTGGAACTCGACCACGCTCAGGTCGTCGCTGCCGCCGCCCGATAGCAAGGCGAACGGCGACGTCAGCGCCTTTACCAGCAGGTTGACGATGACCTTGATGATGATGCCGCCGACGCTGAACTTCGGGTCGTTGACGCTGCCGCTGACTGGCAGGTTGATGTCGATCACGCCGTTGCGGTCCTTCAGCAAGGCGACCGCGAGCAGCACCGGTAGCTTGGTCGCATCCTTCGACTCGATTTTTTCGCCAAAGGTGAGCTGATTCAGGATCACCTGGTTGCGCGCCTCAAGCTTGCCATCGGCGTCGATCTTGTAGGCCACGTCCATGCTGAGCTTGCCGCGCTCGATCGCGTAGCCCGCGTACTTGGCGGCATAGGGAGAGAGCGGTGCGAGCTCGAGATCGGTCGCCTTGGCCTTGATATCGAGTGCGAGCGGCTTGACGGCAGGGTTCAGCTGGCCGCTGATCTCCAGTAAGGCAGTGCCTGCGGCACGGCCGTGCAGCTCGAGCGTGGCTGGATTGCGGCTGTCGGAGCTGAACGCGCCGAGCTGGCCATTCAGCTCGGTCAGCGCGGCGCTGTAGTTGGGGCGCACGAAATGGTCGCTGAAATCGACGCGGCCGTTGATCAGCCGAGTGACGCCGACCTTGATAGCGATTGGCAGCGGCGTGGCGTCGGCCGCAGGCGCGCTCGCAGCCGGCACGGCCGCCGCGGACTGGCTCGCCGCGCCGTCGGGCGATGGTGCACTGGCCGCGCCTGCCGGTGCGCCCGTCACGTCCTGCAGGTTGAAGCGGCCCTGTTCGGTTACGACGAGGCGAGAGTAGAAGTCGCTGAGCGCGGCCTCCCGGATCTCCAGCTGCGGCCGACCCTGCGGCTTCATCGCGAACTTCGTGCCGTTGAGCGAGAGCGCCTGCCAGCTCAGCAGTTCGTCGGTGTTGCCGATGCTGGCCGGCGCCGAGGCGTCCGGCAGCGTCGCGACGTGGACTGCGCCGAGCAGCACGTCGCCCGCGGCGCTCACATCGAGCCCTGCCGCCAGCTTGCGCACCTTGACGTCGCCCTTGTAGCCGGCCTCGGCGCTGAGCAGCGACAGCTGCACCTGATCGGCAAAGTACGGCGCGAACAGCTGCACCGGAAAGCGCTCGATGCGCAGCCTGCCACTGGCCAGTAGCGGCTCGATGCCGATCCGGCCCTTGAAATCGATCGCGCCAGCGAGCGGGCGCGGCTTCTCGCGCGCCGGCATTGGTGCGCCGACACGTGCGCTGATTTGCACGTTGCCCGGCGCCGTCGCGTGGTCGCCGTGCCACTCCAGCGCCTGCACGGCCAGGCGCAGCGCGGCAACCTCGACGCGCAACGGTCGTTTGGCGCTGCCGGCCTTCACGTCGCTGAACTTCAGCTGTCCACCGTCGAGTTGCATGTCCTTGATCTGCACGTGCCAGGCCGGATCGGGAACCGCTTCGGGGTGCTTCGCAGCTGACGCCGCATCGCCCACCCTCGCCACGACCCAGCGCTGCACGTTGAGTCGGCCGTCGGCCTCGCGTGCCACCATGGCGGCGGGCTGCACCAGCGTGACGCTGCCGAGCATCGCGGTGCGCGCGAGCAGGTCAATTTGCACATCGGCGAGCGCGAGCTGCTTCAGCGTGACCGCGTCCTGCGCGGCCTTGCCGCTGCCTTCGCGCAGCGCCAACGCGTCGAGCGTGGCGCTTGCCAAAGCGAGCCTCAGGCGCGGCGCATCGGCCGCACCCGACCAGTCGAGCTCGGCCTGCGCAGCGAGTTGCCCGTCGACGCTGGGCAGCAGCGATTGCGCCAGGTACGGCGCGAAGGCCGAGAGCGAGAGGCCCTTGAACGTGAGCTTGAGCTTGGCCTGGCGGTCGGTCACCGGCCCATCGGCGCTGAACTCGGCGGGCGCCGGCGCGAAGGCCGCAGCGCTCGCGGCCTTTGGATGCAGCGCGCCGTTCAGGGTCAACGCAATCGGGTTCTTGATCGGCCATTCGATCTGTTTCGCGGCGACGTTCAGTCCGCCCAGCTGCAATGCCGCCGCAGGCTTCACACCCGCGTCGTTCCAGAGCACGCGCGCATCGGCGAGTTCGAACGATGCCAGGCTGACCTGCCACCCGCCGGCGTCGGGCTTCGGGGCCGCGGCGCTGCCTGCCGACGCGGCCTCGGCAGCGGCCACGGCGGCGCCCTTAGGCCAAACCAAACCGAGCAGATTGATGTAGCCGGCAGTGTCGCGCGTCGCGTGCAATTGCAGCCCGTCGATGCGCAGCGTGCCGAATGCGAGCCTGCGCGCCAGCGGCTGCACGTCGCGCAGCGCGAGTTGCAGGCGCTGCCAGTCGAGCAACGGGGCGCCCGTGGCGTCGGTCAGCGTCAGGTTCTTTGCTCCGGCCGTTCCGCGCACCGAGATGCTCGGCGCCCCAGTGGGCGGCACCGCGAAGGTCACACCCAGATCGGCCGAGACGCTGCCGCGCGTCACGCGCACCGGCAACGACGCCGGCACATAGCCGAGGAAGGGCGCGAGATCGAGGTCGACCATCGTCAGCTTGAGCACGCCCGACTTGGTCTGCGCGAACGGCGTGGCCTGGGCACCGCTGTCGAACGGCGTGCCGTTGAGCTTGAACGCAAGATGCGGCTCGATCTTGACCTCGACCTCGGCCGGCAGGTTCGACAGGAACGGCAGCGCGAGCTGCAAGGCCTCGACCTTGTGAACACGGGTCACGGGCTTGTCGTCGAAGCTTATCTGCGCGTCGCGCACCTGCACGTTGTAGAGCGCAAAGCGCGTCGGCTCGGCCGGTTTAGCGTCGGGCTTGGGCGTAAAGCGTGCGATCAGGTCGTCGATGTCGTAGTGGCCTTCGCTCGTGCGCGCAACGCGCAGCTGCGGCGCGTCGATCTCGAGCCCTTCGATCACCGGCGCCAGCCTGAACAGCGACGACAACGCCGCATCAACGCGCGTGCGCTTGATCGTCAACAGGGGCACATCGCCCGGTGCCCGGCCGCCGATCTGGAGGTCGTCGATAGTCAGCGTCAGACTCCACGGCCTGAAGCCGACGTCGCCGATCGACACGCTGCGTCCCAGCGCCTCGCTCAGGCGCGTTGGTGCCTGCCACTTCACCAGCGCCGGCAGCCCGAGCCAGCTGACGGCCCACAGCACCAGCAACGCCACCACACCCCACGCAACACGCCTCAGCCACTGCACCATCGATCTCCTGCCAGGTTCTGCGTTGGACGCCGACACCCGATGCTGTCACATCAGGGCTCGCCGTCCCAGTAGTCGAGATCGTCCTTTTCGCGATGCATGCGCCCGAAGGCGCGGGGCACCCCATTCGAGGTGCCGACGGCCATCGCGAGGTACTTGCCCGAATCGGGGTATTCGACCACCTCGGGGCTGTCGCGGGTGCTGACGGACAGATACTTCAGCGGCGCGGCCGAGGTGTTGATGATCTGGTGCGGGTAGTTGGGCCCGGGCGGAATGAACATCACGTCGCCCGGGGCGATCGCGAGCATCTCGCCCGCGACACGCAGCGTGCCCTCGCCTTCGAGCACGATGAACGCTTCTTCCTGCGCGTAGTGAAAGTGGTAGGGGCAGGCCCGCATGCCGGGGGCCACGATGTCGATGCTGACGCCCAGCTTGGTGGCCGCGGTGCCGGTGCCCAGACGCGCGCACACGCTGTCGTAGAGCGGCGCGCGCTGCTCGCGCGCCATCGGAATGTTCTCAAAGTTACGCAGCAGCCGGGCCCGCAGTTGTTCGGATTCATCGCTCATTCGCTCTCCTGTGGACAATCGCACAGCATCATGCCTGCACCGGTCGAAGCGTGCTGCAAAATGCCGCGCATCGCGCTAGGCATTGCCTGAAAGCATCGCTCTTGTGAACAGCCTCTTCATCGTCCTCGGCATCGAATCCTGGAAGCCAGTGCTGAGCGCGCTGCTGCTGCCGCCCGTACCCCTGCTGGTGATGTTGCTGATCGGCGCGCGCCTGGTCCTGCCGCGGCGTGGGCTGGGCTGGTTCGTCATCATCCTGAGTGTGGTGCTGCTTTGGCTGAGCAACTGCACCGGCACGGCCGAGCTGCTGTCGCAGTTCGTGCTGCGTCCGCCGCCGGCGCTGACGCCCGATCGCATCAAGGAGCTCAAGACACAGTCGAAGGAGCCGATCGCGATCATCGTGCTGGGTGGCGGGCTGGAGCCGTTCGCGCCGGAGTACGGTGTGAGCAACCTCAACTACCACTCGCTGGAGCGTCTTCGCTACGGTCTGTGGGTAGGCCGCGAGACCGGGCTGCCGGTCGGCTTCAGCGGTGGCGTCGGCTGGGCCCAACCGGACGGCACGCCCGAGGCACGCGTGGCCTCGCAGATCGCGGCCGTTGACTTCGGCCGGCCGCTGAAGTGGGTCGAGGAGAACTCGCGCGACACGCGCGAGAACGCGGCGCACAGTGTCGCGCTGCTGCGCAAGGCCGGCATCAAGCACATCGTGCTGGTGACGCACGGCTGGCACATGCCGCGCGCGGTCGCTGCGTTCGAGGCGGCTGGGAGCGAGATGCGCATCGAGGCCGCACCGATGGGCCTGGCGCAGCACGCGCAGCTGCCGGTGCTGGCGTGGCTGCCGACGGGGACGGGCGCGGCCGACGTGCGCGCAATCCTGCACGAACTGCTGGGTCGCTTGGCGGGCGCCTAGGTTCGGGGTGTGCCCAAGCTCTCGGCGGGCCTGCGCAGCGCCCAATCGAACGGCTTGACCTGCGCCGAGATCTTGCGCGCCTCCCGCTGCAGCAACTCGATCACGACCGGCAGACGATCCGCGTTCAGGCGATTCGCGATCGTCCCGACGCTGAGCGCCGCGACCACGCGCTGGTTGCGATCGAACACAGGCACCGCGGCACCCGCCATGCCTTCGAACACGCCTGAGCTCGTGTTCGCATAACCCTGCGCGCGCACGCGCCGCCTCGGTATGCACAAAGACCTCGTCGAGCGAGCCATCTGCTGGATGCGAGGCACGTTGAAGCGCATCACCTCCTCCCGTTCGGCCTCTGGCAGGTGCGCGAGGATCGCGAGCGCGCCCTGGCCCCCGCCCAGCGGCACGCGCCCACCGATGTCGCCGGTGAAGGTGCGAATTGGGAACGGACCCTCCCGTCGAACCTCAGGACACAGCCCAGCAACCCGGTGGCGCAAGCGACGGTAGACAAGTTCAAGGTCTACATGAAGACCGTGAACACGCTGGACTGGGACGCGGTCAACGCGCAGCGCCCGGCAGTGCAACACCCGCTGGAACAAGACGGTCGAGCGCTGACGCAGCGCAGTGTGCGGCCACGGGGGTTGTGGCTCAAGTCAATGGCGTTTCGGCCGAAATCGACGGTGAACCATCCTCTGGCCCTGCACCCCCCATGAAGCTCGATCAACTGAAGATCAGAACCCGTCTTTCACTCGGCTTCGCGGCCATGGCCGTGCTGATGGCCATGCTGGGTGGCGCCAGTCTGTACAGCCTGAGCAACATCGATCACGCGTTCGCTGACGTGCTCGAAGACCGTTACCCGAAGGTCGGCATCGCGGCCGACATCAAGGCCGTCAACAACGAGGTGTCGCAGGCGATCCGCAATCTGTTCATCATGTCCGACCCGGACGACATGAAGGCCCAGTACGACATCATCGGGGGCAGCTCCAAGCGCACCAGCGAGAACATCGAGCTCCTGCAGAAGACGATCACCGACGAGGCCGGCAAGGCAGCGCTCGATAGGCTGCAACAGGCACGCGCCGACTACCGCAAGCCGCGCGACAAGGTCATCGAGTTGCTCAAGGCAGGGCGCAGCGAAGAAGCCAAGAACGCACTGCTGCTCGACCTGCGCCCGAAGCAGGTCGCCTACATGGACCGCCTCGAAGACCTGGTGAAACTGCAGGACACGCTGATGACGCAAGCCGGCGCCGCGGCGGCCGCCTCGGTCGCGCAGACCAAGGTCGGCATCGCATCGCTGCTGGCAGCCGCCTTCGTGCTGGCCTTCGGCATGGCGGTGTGGATCATCCGCTCGATCACGCGGCCGATCGACGAGGCCGTGGGGATTGCCCGCGCCGTGTCGGCGGGCGACCTGGCGATGGCGTTCCGCGCCGACGGCCGCTCCGAAACCGGCGTGCTGCTGGGCGCGTTGCATGAGATGAAGACACGGCTGGCGCACATCGTCGGCGACGTGCGCGGCAATGCCGAAGGCGTGGCCACCGCGTCGGCGCAGATCTCGCAAGGCAACAACGATTTGTCCAGCCGCACCGAACAACAGGCCGCGGCGCTCGAACAGACGGCCGCGTCGATGGAACAGCTCAGCGCCACCGTGCGCCAAAACGCAGACAACGCGAAGCAGGCCGACCAGCTGGCGCGCGGCGCGTCGACCGTGGCCATCCAGGGCGGTGAGGTCGTGGGCCAGGTCGTCGAGACGATGAAAGGCATCAACGACAGCTCGAAGAAGGTCGCCGACATCATTGGCGTGATCGACAGCATCGCGTTCCAGACCAACATCCTGGCGCTCAACGCCGCTGTCGAAGCAGCGCGCGCCGGTGAACAGGGCCGCGGTTTCGCCGTCGTCGCCAGCGAAGTGCGCAGTCTGGCGCAGCGCAGCGCCGACGCCGCGAAGGAGATCAAGACGCTGATCGCCGCGAGCGTCGACCGTGTCGACCAGGGCACCGCACTGGTCGACCGCGCTGGCGTGACGATGCGCGAAGTGGTCGCGTCGATCCGCCGCGTCACCAACATCGTCGCCGAGATCAGCGCCGCAAGCAGCGAGCAGAGCACCGGCGTCGCCCAGGTCGGCGAAGCGGTCGCGCAAATGGACCAGGCCACACAGCAAAACGCCGCGCTGGTCGAGCAAAGCGCAGCCGCCGCCGAAAGCCTGAAGACGCAGGCGCATCGCCTGGTGGACACGGTCGCGGTGTTCAAGCTCGCGGCTTGATCTCACCGCAGGCGCGCAACGTCGGCCGCATGCCACCTAACAAGGGCGTCCGTCTCGGACGCCCTTGGCATTTCTGGGACCAAGCCCTGTTGGCGCTTGGGTGCCACGACCGCGTGTTCGTCGACCAGCGCGTCAAGCGCCACGTGGCGATTCTGGCCACCGCGCTGGACGATGGGCTAGGACGGCAGGAAGTCCACCGGCCAGGTCACGACCATCTGGTCGACATCCTTCGCACCGAAGTCGAACTGCCGGATACGCGCCAGCAGCTTCGCTTCGAGCTCTGGCGTCTTCAGCTCGCTCGATTCAACGCGAACATCGACGACGCTACCTGACGGCGCGATCGTCAGCTTCACTACGACCTTCCCCTGCAACGAAGGCTCTTCGCGCAGTGCGCGGTTGTAGATCGCGTAGATCGAGCCCTTGTTGCGCTCGAAGACGAGCTTAATCTCCTCGATCGAGCGCGAGGCCTTGCCGCTGCCGCCGCGCGCCAGCACGCCACCGGCACCGCCGGTGCCCGTGCCACCGGTGCCGCCGCCCGGCCCGTAGCCGGTGCCGTTGCCCTTCTGGCCACGCATGCCGCCGCCGCCCGGGCCGCCGCCACCACCACCGCCGGCCACGCCTTCGACCATCGTCGTCGATCGGCCGGCCAGGCCGCCACCTCCGGTGTTGCGGCTGTAGGCCGCGGTATTGATGCCACCGCTGCCGCCGGCCACGTTGGACGTGATCAGCTTGCGGTCCGGCAGGCCGGCCTCATTGCCAGCACCCACGCCCGGCCCGGTCGTCGTGCCGACGCCGGGGCCTTGCTTGATGTCCTTTTGCAGCTGCACCGCGAGCGGTGCACCGTGCATCTCGGCCAGTTCGTCCTTCATTGCCAGCAGGCCGATGCCGGCGGCCTTACGGCGCGCCAGATCGACTTCACCCGGCGGCTTGCCCTCGATGGGTCGGCGCGCCTCCGGCACTTGCGCGCCCTTCTTTTCTTCGATCTTGCGCGGCTCCGGGCCCTTGGGCGCGGGCTTGGGGTCAGTCTTCGGCGCGGTGGACTCGGCGATCTTCCTCGCCGCCGTGACTTCGGCCTTGGGCTTGGCCGTGGGTGGCACCAGCGGTATGTCCAGCACCAGCTTGGCAAGTCGCGGCGGCAGTTCCTGCGGCTGCGTGCGATCGGGCTTCACCACCGGCGACAGCAGCAGGATCAGACACACGACCGCGCTGACGATCAGCACCGTGTTCGTGACGCGGCGTGAACGCCGCAGATCGTCCAGCGCCACCGACCACGGCAGGACCGAGGTGCGGAATGAAACGAGTGCCACCGCGCTCATGACTCAAACCTCTGCCGCACCGCGAACGATACGTCGGCGAAGTTCGCCCGCGCGCTCGTGAACATCACCTTGCGCAGCAGGCG
>JANYBE010000104.1 GCA_025360945.1 Rhizobacter sp.
TGGCCCCGGCCAACTCCTGAGCCGACAACACAAGCAGCTGCTCGATAAGCGCCACGGCGGTGTCGTGCATCAATTCATCGATGCTGGCCTGCGCCCCTTCGAGCAACTCCAGCATCGGCAGCAGCGCTTGGCCGCTGCCGGCCAGCACTCGTTTGATTTGCGCTCGGTCGTTGCGGTGCACGACCTCGATGGCTGTCTTTGTCTTACGATCCTTCATGGCGGTTTCCTCGTCGATGGTTTCAGGTACGCAAGCTCGATTCTGTCGAACTCACGTGGAAACCGCCGCCTTCAAGTTCCAACTACGCCTGGGACATCGCCCCAACAATTCCTCGCGCTCGAACCCGAGCAAACGAGCACCGGTCAGATTGAGTTCATACAGGACGGCCTTGGTATCGACACTGAAGCTGCCCACCGGCGCCGCGTCATACAGCTCGACCTGGCGACCCAGTGCCGTTTCGAGCTCCGCACGCGAACTGCGCAGTTCTTCGTCCTGGAGTTCGAGTTTGACCTGGTGCACCTGAAGTTCATGGAGCAGCGCAAGCGCATCATCCGCAGTCGACGGCGAGGACGCCAATTCGAACAACACGACCAATGCGTCGGACGCTCCCTTTTGCCCGATGCGACCTCCTCCATTCAAACGCGACAACGCGCGCAAGCGCAGATCGGCTTGCCTTCCCAGACCTACCAATTGGCTAGACATACCGAGCAACCTTTGAACGAAAAACCGCTTACCACTACCGACTCTATTCCTTGCGCAGCCGGGACTCCAGCTCTTTGGCAGCGGTGATGTCGACAAAGGTGATCACTACGCCCTGGATTACGTTGGCGAGCGTGCGGTACGGCGTGATCCGTACGGAGAACCATTGCGAATCCGTGGTCGAAATCTCTTTCTCTGAAAACGCCAGAGTGCGAAGAGTCTCTTTGGCGTCGACGTGCAATTCAGGGTAAATCAGCGTGCTGGCGAGTTCGCTGAGGGGTCGGCCGATGTCGCCATCGCGCAGATGGACGATCCGCGTGATCTTCTCGGTGAGGCGCCGCACTTGAGGGCGCCGTCGAGAAAGAGCGTGGCGATGTCCGTGCTGTTGAGCAGGTTCTGCATGTCGCTTTGAGCCAGCGCGAGATCGTCAAGCTTGGATTGCAGTTCGGTGTTGATCGTCTGCAGCTCTTCGTTCATCGACTGCGACTCTTCCTTGGAGATGGTCAGCTCTTCATTGGCCGATTGAAGTTCCTCGTTGGTCGGACTTCTGGCGGGTTGGCGGCGCCGACTGCTCGATCCTTCGAGACTGTTGGCCGGATCGAGCTTCGGCGACCCGAATTTAGATTGGCGGCGAGCGGGCGATGCCGCTTCTCAAAGGTTTCTGGGCGCGGCTCAGTCCGGCGACCTAAGCGCGGCACGCTCGCGCGCCAGGACGGGGTGCCCACTGGCGACGGGATGCACCTCTACCGGTCGCCGCCAGCGGTTGACGCGGAGTGCCGTCGATGTCGAACGGCTGCTCGGTGGGATCTGCACGCTCACGCCGGCGGCCGGCAGACCGATGCGATCCACCGCGCCGAAGGAGTGCAACGGCTTGAGAGTTGCCTTGCATCGTGGTCGTGATTGTTCTCCGTCGGTTCTGCGGCTATGCGCCAGAATCGCGCCCTTTGGTCGCGAACAGCCGCCGTGGCGCTATTCTGCGCGGATGCCCTCTATGCCCATCGATTCCATTCCACTGCACATCGCTACATTGATAGCGTTGCCTGTCGAGCACCGTACAGCGACCGAGCTTTCGCCTTTCGGTCCGTTCGAACTGCATCCCTGCGCGACACCGTCTGACCTGGCGGTCGTGCTCGAGGCCGGCCGCTGCGACGCGCTGATCGTCGCCGCCGGCGCATCCGCCGAGGTGGTGGCGGCCGTTGCCGATGCAGTCAGCCACACGGCCGTGGTGGTGGTCCTCGACGCGCTCGATGCAGGCGCCGCGATGGAGTGGCAGCAACGCGGCGCGCAGGACGTGCTGCTGCGATCCGAACTCGGCGAGGCCACGCTCGCGCTGCGCCTGCGCGGCGCGATCCAGCGCAAGCGGATCGAGCGCGACGCGCGTACCGCATACGCGACCGACCTGGAAACTGGGCTGCCGCACCAGCAGCAATTCATCGAGCACGTGAGCCAGCTGCTCGCGTTGCGCGAGCGCGAACCGGCGCCGATGGCGGTGCTGGCGCTGCGCATCGAGGGTCTGGCGACGACCGAGGTGCGCATCGGTCGCGACGCTGCCAATGCGCTGCGGCGCAAGGTCGGCGTGCGCCTGCGCGCTGGGGTGCGCGCGAGCGATCTGGTCGCGTCGCTTGGCGACGAGGGCTTTGCGGTGCTGCTCGGCTCGATCCTGTCGCCGGCCGATGCCGTGCGGGTCGGCGAGAAGCTTGCGAAGGCGCTGCTGGAGCCGTTCATGGTCGCGGGGCAGAACGTCGCCGTGGCGACCGCGCTGGGGATCGCCCAGTTCCCGCAGGACGGCGCCCAGCCGGACGCGCTGTTGCGCCGCGCGGTCGGTCTCGCGGCTGCGACGGCGGCACAAGGCCGCGCCGGGTTCTCCAACTTCGGCGAAGTCGACGCCGCCGCCGCGGGCGCCGCGAACGACGATTGAGCTAGCGGGCGGTGGCCGAAACGGACCGCCACCTATAATCAAAAGCTGTTGAAAATCAAGTACCTATGCGGCTTGCCGGCCGAGCGACGTCGGCGTGCACGCTGACGAAAGCCCCCGGGATGAAAGCCTCCGAAATACGTTCTACGTTCCTGAAGTTCTTCGAAGCGAAGGGCCACACGATCGTCGCCAGCAGCCCTGTCGTGCCGGGCGACGACCCGACGCTGCTGTTCACGAACGCCGGCATGAACCAGTTCAAGGACGTGTTCCTCGGCTTCGACAAGCGTCCTTATACCCGTGCCGCCAGTTCCCAGAAATGCGTG
>JANYBE010000118.1 GCA_025360945.1 Rhizobacter sp.
AAAGTATTGAAAGGCTGACCATGGCCCTCATCGACATCAAGGTGCCGGACATCGGCGACTTCAAGGACGTGACCGTGATCGAGCTGCTCGTCAAGCCGGGCGATAGGGTGAAGACCGAGCAGTCGCTGATCACTGTCGAGAGCGACAAGGCCTCGATGGAGATCCCGTCGTCGCACGCGGGCGTCGTGAAGAGCATCGCGATCAAGGTCGGCGACGTGGTCAACGAGGGCTCGGTGATCGTGTCGCTGGAGGCGGACGGCGCCGCGGCTCCGGCGGCGGCCCCTGCGCCCGCCGCGTCTGCGGCTGCGCCGGCACCAGCGGCGAAGGCGTCGACCTACCCCGGCGGCGCCGACGCCGAATGCGACCTCGTCGTGCTCGGCGCAGGGCCGGGCGGCTACTCGGCCGCGTTCCGCGCCGCCGATTTGGGCATGAAGGTCGTGTTGATCGAGCGCTTCGCCACGCTCGGTGGCGTGTGCCTGAACGTCGGTTGTATTCCGTCGAAGGCGCTGCTGCACGTCGCCTCGGTGATGGACGAGGTCAAGCATTTCGACAGCTACGGCATCACATTCGCGGCGCCGACCGTTGACCTGGCCAAGCTCAAGACGCACAAGGAAAAGGTCGTCGGCAAGCTCACCGGCGGGCTCGCCGCGATGGCGAAGATGCGCAAGGTCACGGTGGTGCAGGGCACGGCCGAGTTTCTCGACCCGTTCCACATCGGCGTAGCGCTCGCCAAGGGAGGCAGTCAGACGATCAAGTTCAAGCAAGCCGTCATCGCTGCCGGCTCTGAAGCGGTGAAGCTGCCGTTCCTGCCGAAGGACGACCCGCGCGTCGTCACCAGCACCGGCGCGCTAGAGCTGCGTCAGAACCCAAAGCGGATGTTGATCGTCGGCGGCGGCATCATCGGTCTCGAGATGGGCACGGTGTACTCGACGCTAGGCGCGCGCCTCGATGTGGTCGAGATGCTCGACGGCCTGATGCAAGGCGCCGACCGCGACCTCGTGAAGGTCTGGCAGAAGATGAACGCGCCGCGCTTCGACAACATCATGCTGAAAACCAAGACCGTCGGTGCGGAGGCGACGAAGGACGGCATCCTCGTCAAGTTCGAGGGCGAAGGCAAGATCAAGGAGCAGGTCTACGACCTGGTGCTGCAAGCCGTCGGTCGCGTGCCGAACGGCAAGCGCATCGGCGCCGACAAGGCCGGCGTAACCGTGACCGATCACGGCTTCATCCCGGTCGACATCCAGATGCGCACGAACGTGGCGCACATCTTTGCGATCGGCGACATCGTCGGTCAGCCGATGCTGGCGCACAAGGCGGTGCACGAGGCCCATGTGGCGGCCGAGGTCGCGGCCGGTGACGCCAAGGCGGCATTCGACGCGCGGGTGATCCCGAGCGTGGCCTACACCGACCCGGAGGTTGCGTGGGTCGGCGTGACCGAAGACGAGGCCAAAGCTAAGGGCATGAAGGTGAAGAAAGGCCTGTTCCCGTGGAACGCGTCGGGCCGCGCGATCGCGAACGGGCGCGACGAGGGCTTCACGAAGCTGCTGTTCGACGAAGCCACTCACGCGATCGTCGGTGGTGGCATCGTCGGCACGCACGCCGGCGACATGATCGGCGAGATCGCGCTGGCGATCGAGATGGGCGCCGATGCGGTGGACATCGGCAAGACCATCCATGCGCACCCGACACTGGGCGAGAGCATCGGTCTGGCGGCCGAGGCCTTCGAAGGCGCGTGCACCGACCTGCCGCCGGTGAAGAAGTAGGCGTCGTTCAGGGCTCGCGAACCGACGCCGAAGGTGCGGGCGCCCCCGGCACGGGGCCGCGGTGCGCCTTTGGTCTGGACGAGGCTGCCGAGCAGCGGGTGGGCGGGTCAGGTCTTGACGGTCTAGACGCAGGCGCGTCGGCGCGACGCAGGAGGCTGGCTTGGCCTCGCTCGTGCCTTGGCCTCGCCGCACGCGTGCGCGTTCATGGGTGGTGGCTGTGCATCACGCGATATCGGCACAGTGCACGTCGAATTGCCCCCCGCGCTTGTCGGCAAAGTAGTACTTCAGCGTCTCGCGCACGGTGCGAAAGGCCAGCTCGTCCCACGGGACTTCGTCCTCAGTAAAGAGCTTCGCGTGGATCGTCTCGGGGCCG
>JANYBE010000130.1 GCA_025360945.1 Rhizobacter sp.
CTCGCGGTGAAGCCCAGCAAGGCAGCGCCGACGATGGCGAGCGAGGCGACGAAGGCGGTGATGCGGCTGAACATGATTCGGCTCCTTGGGGTGTTCCGTGTTGCGATGGAACGAACTCTAGGAGCCGCCACGGCGGCGCACCAGCCGCTTGCGATGAACCGCGGCTGCAGCCAGATGAGCTGCGTGCGGCGCGGATGAGCGGCTTGGGTCGGGCTCAGATCGGCATCGTGCGCCGCATCAGCCAGGCCAAGGCATCGCCGCTGACGAGCGGACTCAACCGCTCGCGCACGCTCGCGTGGTAGGCGTTAAGCAAGTCGATCTCGTCCTGAAGCAGCAGCGCGCGCTCGATGCAGCGCGTGTCGATCGGGCACAGCGTGAGCGTCTCGAACTCGAGGAATTCACCGAACTCGGTCGTGAGCGCCGGTACGTTCATCACCAGGTTCTCGATCCGGATACCCCAGCGGCCGGGCCGGTACAGGCCGGGCTCGATGCTGGTGATCATGCCGGGCTCCATCGCCATGTGCGCGTCGGGGATCGCCTTCGAGATACTCTGCGGCCCTTCGTGCACGTTCAGGAAGTAGCCGACGCCGTGGCCTGTGCCGTGGCCGTACTCGAGGCCGTGCTGCCACAGCGGCGCGCGCGCGATCGCGTCCAGCATCGGTGACAAGGTGCCGCGCGGGAAGCGCGTGCGTGACAGCGCCAGCGTGCCCTTGAGCACCAGCGTGTAGTCGCGCCGATGCTCGGCACCGATCGTGCCGATCGGCCAGACGCGCGTGATGTCGGTCGTGCCGCCGAGGTACTGGCCGCCCGAGTCGATCAGCAGCAGGCCGTCGCCCTCGATCACCGCGTGCGATTCGGCCGTCGCGCGGTAGTGCGGCATTGCGCCGTTCGGATTGAACGCGGCGATGGTGTTGAAGCTCAGGCCCTTGAAGCCAGGGCGCTTCGCGCGTTCGGCACTGAGCTTCTCGTCGATCGTAAGTTCGGTGATGCGTTCCTTGCCCAGGGCCGCCTCGAACCACGCATAGAACGCACACATCGCGGCGCCGTCCTGCGCCATCGCCTCGCGCACGTGCGCGGCCTCGGCTGCGGTCTTTCGGCTCTTGAATAGCGTACTCGGATTGATCGCCTCGATCACGCGTGTCTTCACATGCGCACGCAGGCCGAACGTGACGCGCTTGGGATCGATCAGCAGCACCGAGTCGGTGGGCAGCGAGGCGAGGGCACGCGCGGCGTCGGTGTAGGGCGCCAGGCGCACGCCGTCGTGGGCGAGCACCGAGCGCAGGGCCGGCGAGACCTTGCCGTCGGCGATGAACAGCGTCACGCCGCTCGCCTCGATCAGCCCATGGGCGAGGAAGACTGGGTTGAAGCTGACATCGGCGCCGCGTAGGTTGAACAGCCACGCGATGTCATCGACGGTCGAGATGAAGTGATGCGTCGCGCCGTGCGCGGCCACGCTCGCGCGCACGCGCGCTAGCTTCTCGGCGCGCGCCAGTGGCGCCTGCGGGGCAAGGTGTTCGTAGACCGGTGCGCTCGGCAGGCCCGGGCGCTCGGCCCAGACTTCGGCGAGCACATCGAAGTCGGTGCGCAGCCTCACACCGGCCTGATCCAGCGCGTTCTTCAGGAACTGCGCCGCGGCCAGGCCGAGTACGCTTCCATCGACGCCCACCGCCTGCCCGTTGGGTATGTGCATCACGAGCCAGTCGACGTGGTCGGTCGAGTTGCCGGTGGCGATCTTGACGAGTTCGGTGCCGGTGCCGGCGAGCTCGGCCTCGGCCTGGACCCAGTAGCGGCTGTCGGCGAATAGCGCGGCGCTGTCCAGCGTGACCAAGAGCGTGCCCATCGACCCGGTGAAACCCGACAACCACCGCCGGCCCTGCCAGCGCTCGGGCAGGTATTCGCTCAGGTGCGGGTCGCTGGAGGGCACCAGCACAGCAGCGAGGCCATGGCTCTTCAGGGTGTCGCGCACCCGTTCGATGCGCAGGCGGTGGGTGGAGGTGCGGGTGTCCATGGCGTGGCTCCGGGAGGAAGGGGTCGGTCGTGCCGGCCTTCGATTCTAGGAGGATGGGGGCGCTGAGTCCGGCTCCGCGACAACCCGTGCCGAGCGCTCGTACGTCCAGTACGCCCAACCCCAATCCATCATGACGACCAACCGGTTGCGAAAGCCGATCAGGAAGTAGATGTGCGCGAACAGCCAGAACAGCCACGCGAAGAAGCCAGAAAAGCGCAGTGCGCCGAACACCGGCACCGTGAGGTCGACGACCGCAGCCTTGCGACCGACCGTGGCGAGGTTGCCGTAGTCCATGTACCGGAACGGCACGGTGGCCTCGCCGCGCAGGCGGCGCAGCAGGTTCGCGGCGGCCGCGCGACCCATCTGTTTGGCGCCCGGGCTCACGCCGGGCACCGGTGTTGGCTCACCCTTGCCGTGACTCTTCGCCGACGCGAGGTCGCCGATCACCGCGGTTTCGGGGTAGCCGGCAACGCTCAGGTCGGGCTCGACGACGACGCGCCCGGCGCGGTCCAGCGTCGCGCCGGTGCCCTGTGCCAGCGCCTTGCCGAGCGGTGAGCCGGCGACACCGGCGGCCCAGATAACGGTCTTGCTGGGCAGGCGGTGCGTGCTGACCGCATCACCGTCGCGCGTTTCGTAGTCGACACCATCGGCGTCGATGCCGATCACCTTACAGCCGGTGCGCACGTCGACGCCCAGCTTGACGAGCTGTTCGCGGGCGCGCTGCGAGAGTTGGGGCACGAAGGCGCCGAGCACGCGGTCCGAGCCTTCCATCAGCACGACGCGGGTGTGCGTCGAGTCGATGCGGCGGAACTCCTGCGGCAGCGTGTGCTGCGCGATCTCGGTCATCGTGCCGGCCATTTCGACGCCGGTCGGGCCGGCACCGATCACGACGAAGGTCATCCACGGCTCGCGTGCGGCAAGCTCGGTGCAGCGCTCGGCGCGCTCGAACGCTCCGATCACGCGCGAGCGGATCGTGAACGCGTCGGCCAGTGTTTTTAGCCCCGGCGCGTGCGGGGCCCAGTCGTCATGGCCGAAGTAGCTGTGGGTTGCGCCGGCGGCGACGATCAAATGGTCGTACTCGAGTGCCTCGATGTCGTCGAGCAGCACGCGGCGCGTCGCCACGTCGATGCCGGTGACGAGCGCCTGCAGGATCGTCAGGTTGCCTCGCTGCATCTCGCGTCGCAGCGTGTGGCGGATCGGCGCGCTCACTGCCGGTGCGCTCAGGCCTGCGGTCGCGACCTG
>JANYBE010000131.1 GCA_025360945.1 Rhizobacter sp.
GTTGCGGTAGTGAAAGAAGGCCTCGAGCGCCGGCATGGTCGCGGCGAGAAAGCGCCGATCCTGGCAGATGCTGTTGCCGCACATCGGCGACTTGCCCTTTGGCACGTACTGCTTAAGGAACTCAATCACTTCACTTTCGGCTTGCAACTCGTCGACGATCGAGGCCTTCACGCGATCGATCAGCCCGCTCTTGCCGTGCGTGCCCTTGTTCCACGCATCCATCGCGTCAAGCGTGGCATCGCTCTGGTGGATCGCGAACACCGGGCCTTCGACGCGGTTACCCAGATTCGCATCGGTGACAACGACCGCGATCTCGATTATGCGGTCGGTGTCGGGAAACAGCCCGGTCATCTCCAAGTCGATCCAGATCAGGTTGTCGTCGGCGCGGACCAGCGTGGTTTGATTCATGCAGTGTTCTCCATGCGGGCATTTTCGCAGGTCTACACTTCGCACCCATGCAGTCTGCCCCTGTTCTCACGCTCGCATTCAGCGCCGCGCTGGTCGTTTCCCTGGCCGTCAAGTTCTGGCTCGCAAGCCGGCAGATGCGCCATGTCGCCGCGCATCGCGGTTCGGTGCCGGCGGCGTTCGCGCAGACCATCACATTGCCGGCGCACCAGCGCGCAGCCGACTACACGCTCGCCAAAGGCCGCTTCGGCCTGCTCGGCACGGCCTTCGGCGCTGCTGTGCTGCTGGGCTGGACGCTGCTCGGCGGTATCGACACGCTAAACCTGCTGCTGCGCGAGTCGTTGCAACAGCGCTTCGGCAACCTGACCTACCAGCTGGCGCTGCTGGCCACGTTCGCGCTCATCGGTGGCGTGCTCGATCTGCCGTTCGAGCTCTACACTACCTTTCGCATCGAACAGCGTTTCGGCTTCAACCGCATGACCTGGAAGCTGTACCTCGCCGACACGCTCAAGAGCATCCTCGTTGGTGCGCTGATCGGTCTGCCGATCGCCGCGTTGATGCTGTGGATCATGGGCACCACCGGTGGTCTGTGGTGGCTGTGGGCCTGGGGCGCGTGGATGGCGTTCAACCTCTTGATACTGGTGCTCTACCCCACTGTGATCGCGCCGCTGTTCAACAAATTCGAGCCGCTCGCCGACGAATCGCTGAAGGCACGCGTGCAGGCGCTGATGGCGCGTTGCGGCTTCGCGGCCAAGGGCCTCTTCGTGATGGACGGCAGCAGACGCTCGGCCCATGCCAACGCCTACTTCACCGGCTTCGGCGCCGCGAAGCGCGTGGTGTTTTTCGACACGTTGCTGAGCAAGCTCTCGCCCGGTGAGGTCGAGGCGGTGCTTGCGCACGAGCTGGGTCACTTCAAGCACCGACACGTGATCAAGCGCATCGCGGCGATGTTGGCGATCGGCCTGGCCGGCTTCGCGCTGCTGGGCTGGCTGTCGACGCAGGTGTGGTTCTACCTTGCGCTCGGCGTGCGCCCGTCGCTCGGCGTGCCGAACGACGCGGTCGCGCTGGTGCTGTTCCTGCTCGTCACGCCGGTATTCGCATTTTTCGTGTCGCCACTGTTCGCGCAGCTGTCGCGCATGCACGAGTTCGAGGCCGATGCCTACGCCTGCCGCCAGGCCGACGGCAACGACCTCGCAGCCGCGCTGCTGAAGCTGCACGAGGACAACGCCGCCACGCTGACACCAGATCCGATCTACGTGCGTTTTTACTACTCGCACCCACCCGCCTCCGAACGGCTCGCGGCCCTGTCGCGCACAGCCCGAGTTCAACTCTGCAAGCTGCCTGAGGCCACGCCATGAGCAATCTTCTGCACCAACGCTGCACCAGCCTCGCGGGTGGCGCACCGATGAGCGACGCCGCCGTCCACGACCACCTCGCGCAGCTCAGTGGCTGGCACTTCGGCAACGGCGCGATCGAGAAGACCTACGCGTTCAAGAATTATCACGAAACGATCTCGTTCGTGAACGCACTCGCATGGATCTGCAATACCGAGGATCACCACCCCGACCTCGCGGTGAGCTTCAGCCGCTGCATCGTGCGCTTCAGTACGCACTCGGTGGGCGGCATCTCGGTCAATGATTTCATCTGCGCGGCGAAGGCCGATGCATTGATCTCGTTCATCGCTTGAGCAAAAACGTCACGCTCGACCTCGGGCTCGTGGTCGCCGGGCATGGCCGCCACTACATCGTCGAGACACCCGAGGGCGATCGGCTTTTCTGTCACCCGCGCGGCAAGGGACGTGGCAAGAGCGGCGACTGTGTTGTCGGTGACCGCGTGCGCTGGCAGGCCTCGGGCGACGAAGGCGTGATCGAACACGTGGAGCCGCGCCGCAACCTGCTGTTCCGGCAAGACGAGTGGAAGACAAAATCATTCGCCGCCAACCTCGACCAGATCCTCGTGCTGGTGGCGGCCGAGCCGGTGTTCAGCGAATCGCAGCTCGCGCGCGCGCTGATCGCGGCCGAGAGCGCCGGCATCTCGGCGACCATCGTGCTCAACAAGGCTGATCTGCCCACCATCGCTGCCGCGCGTGAACGCCTGCGTCCCTACACGGCGATGGGCGTCCCGGTGATCGAGATGGCGTTGAAGACCCGTCAGGACGAGGCC
>JANYBE010000141.1 GCA_025360945.1 Rhizobacter sp.
GGCTCGCGCGGGCAGCAGCGCCGGGTTGCGCCGCCGCGCCGCGTGGCGTCGGTATGCCGACGGGGCGACCTGCAGCGCGCTGCAGATCGGCTCAACCCCGCAACGAGCGCGGTGCTCGTCGATGAAGGCGTTCACGTCCTGTGATGGCGGTCGAGCTCCGCCTGGGCGAAATAGGCGCTTGCCAACTTCAGGATCTCGTTGGTCTTGCGCAGTTCGCGAACCTCGCGTTCCAGTTCCTTGATCCGCTGGTGCTCGACGGTCGTCGGCCCTGGCCGCACGCCGCTGTCTCGCTCGCCTTGGCGCACCCACTTGCGCAGCGTCTCGGCCGTGCAGCCGATCTTGCCGGCGATCGACTCGATCGCTGCCCACTGCGACGGGTACTGGTCCTTGGCGTCGAAGACCATGCGTACCGCACGCTCCATGACCTCGGGGGAAAACTTCGGGGACTTCCTCATCTTGGCTCCATTCTCAATCGAAGGAGCCTCCTCAAAATCCGGGGCGGTTCATGGCGTCTCTGCCGTAGCCGCTGTTCACGAGCTTGCGACGTGCAACCAGGAGTGGCCTGTCGTCAATGTAGTCGACCGGTCGCTTCAGACTGGCAAGTCATCAAGCAGCGCTGCGCTCGACGCAAGCGTCTCGGGCGTGTCGGCATCACGACTTACGCTGGCGCCCGCGTTGAGTCTGGCGAGCAGCGCGCGCCAAACCGATTCGGCGTGGCGCGCAGCTGCGAGATCCGACGCCCAATCATGTTCGCCGCGGATGTAGAGCGAGTTCTCGGCGATGGCCCGCAGCGCCGCAGGGCCTTCAATGCGAAGTCGAAGAAGTGCAGGCGTGCTCGTGTGGTGGACCGTGTCGGTCATCCAGGCCGAAAGCTCCATGTAGTCGGCAGCATGCATCATCAAGTAGCCTGTCTCGAACGCGTGGAGCACTTGACCCGCCAGCATCACGTCGTCGGGCCCGGTAAAGAATGGGCTGTGCTCGCGAAGTGTCATGCCTTTGATATCGGGAGTCGGAGCCAGAACCTTGAATCGGTTGTGCCGCAGTGGCCACTTTCCGCCTGGGATCAACTGTTCGTCCGCAAGATCCGTTGGAAGTAAACAAGTTGCCGAGCCGCACGGGACCCAAATGCGAGTCCGTTCGCGTTTGCCTTCAAGGCCCGAGCAAGACCTCACACAAGCTGAGGGAGCAATGCCAACGGGTCCAGGCCATGGCCACGCCGGCTTCGCCCTGGTTGAGGAATCCGATGGCCTGTGCCTCGTTGAATTTGCTGTTCCTTATGTCCGCCAGTCTCCTCGTTGGCGGACCCCTGCTAATTCAGGTTGGTATGGCTAGCGGGGGGCAGGTCACTGTCTCCCTAGTTTTAATAGTGCGCGCCCAGGCCTGGCGACTTAACATCAGGCGCTCGTTGGATGAGCGCAGCGCCCGTCGGGCCGATGCCACAGAAAGCGATCGAGGGATCCCACATGGACACGACAGCCAGTTTCGGCCGGACTTCCACGATGTCGGGCATGCCGGTGGTGAGCAAGGCCACCGACAGGCCGGCCGCACGCAAGCTGCTGCTGGTGGATGACCACGAACTCGTGCGCTTCGGAATCCGTGCGCTGCACACCGAGATCGGCGGTGTACCGATCGAATGGGTCGAGGCTTGCTCGCTGCAGGAGGCGATCGAGCTCTACGGGCGCGAAGGCGATGTCGACGCAGTGCTGCTCGACCTGAACCTACCCGACTGCAAGGGCCTGCAAGGCCTGCGGCAGTTCCTGCAGACGCACCCACGGGCGCGCGTCGCGGTGTTCAGCGCCACACAGGACGAATTCGTGGTGCGTCAGGCGCGCGCGCTTGGAGCTTCCGGGTATGTCAGCAAGAGCACGCTGGTCACGCAGTTGCGCGAGACACTCGCTACGCTGCTGTGGCCCGCTGGCGTGCCCGACAACCGCGGCCTTGCGGGTGGCAGCACGCTGTTCCCGCGCTTCCCCTCGTCGTCGATGTTCGACCGTGTCGCCGAACTCGGGCCGCGCCACCTCGAGATCCTGGAACTGGTGCTGTCTGGCTGCGCAAACCAGGAGATCTGCACCGCGACCGGATTGTCGCTCGGTACGGTCAAAAACTATGTCTCGTCGCTGCTCCTCGCACTCGATGTGACGTCGCGCTCGCACATGATCAGCCTGTTCCGCTGACCCGGGCATACAGCCCCGCGGATGCTGGCTGCCCCCGCGTCTGGTGCGGCGCACGACGTCCCACCGTCCTCATCGTTCACCGCCGTCGCCGCGACCGCCGGTGCCCTGGCAGACGAGCCGGGGCTGGTGCGTCGTCCCGAGCGGCGCGCGTTGGCGCGTCGCCTTCACGAGTCTGCGGTGGCGTCGGTGCTGGACGCGCGGGCCTCGCTGCTGGCCGCGGTGGCACTATCGGTCGTGTCGCTCGCTGGGTTCGAATGGTTCTTCCGCGGCAGCGTCTCGACCGGATGGGGGCTGGCAATGTTCGCCGTCACCTCCTGCGCTGGCGCCACGCTGCTGTTCATTCGCCGCGCGACAGACCGCGGCCGGGACACGCGTCGCTCGGATCGGCTGCTGGGCGGGCTGGGTTTCGTGACCCTGGCCATCCTCGCCGTCGCGCCTTGGGCGACGCGCTCCATCGAGTCCGCCGCCGCACCATACCTCGTCGCGCTGATGATCAGTGCAATCGCGCTTGCCGGTGCCTGCACTCTGGCGCCGTTGAAGGGCCTGGCCGCATGCGCGGCCATGCTGCCGCTGTCTCCCGCAATCGGCAACGCGCTGGAGCCCGACCCGTCTCGCTCGGTGCTTGCGGCCGCGTGCATTCTTGTGGCCGCGCTCGCGGCCGTGCTGGCAGCCTCGTACCACCGTCGCTGGCATGCTGTCGCGTGCGCCGCAATCGAGCATGCCAACCACATCCGCGACCTCGAGGCAGCGCGTGATGCCGCGATCAAGGCCGACCAGGAGAAAAGCCGCTTCCTCGCGATCGCCAGCCACGATCTTCGGCAGCCGGTACACGCGATCGGCCTGTTCGCGGCCACGCTCGAGAAGCGGCTCCAAGGCTCGGCCGAAGAGCCTTTGGTGCGCAACTTGAGCCGGGCGATCGACGGCCTGGACCGTTCTTTCAACGTGATGCTCGACATCTCGCGGCTCGACGCCGGCGCAATCGAGCCGCGCGTGCAGCAGTTCCCGCTGCGTGACCTGTTTCGGCGCCTGCACATGCACTTTGCGGGGCAGGCCGAGCAAAAGGGGCTGGGCCTGCGCTTCTCGCCGGGTGGCAAGTCGATCAGCAGCGACCCGCAGCTGCTGGAGCGCATCCTCGGCAATCTGGTGCAGAACGCGATCAAGTACACCGAGAACGGCGGCATCGTCGTGGTCGCACGCTCGACCGCCACGCACATCCACGTCGAGGTCTGGGACACCGGCATCGGCATCAGGCGCGCCGATCTGCGCAAGGTCTTCGACGAGTTCTTCCAAGTTGGCCGTGGCGAGCGCGTGCGGACACAGGCGCAGGGCCTGGGCATGGGGCTGGCGATCGTGAAGCGACTCGTGCGTCTGCTCGGGCACGAGCTCACGGTGGCGTCCCGGCCCGGTCGCGGCACGATGTTTCGCCTGCGCATCGCGCTCGGCGGCCTACCCGACATCCAGGACGTGACGGCCGCTGCCGACACTTTGCCGATGCCGCTGCTTCAAGCCCGCACCGTTCTGGTCCTGGACGACGAAGAGGCGATCCGCGAAGGTCTGTGCCTGTTGCTCCAGGAGTGGGGTTACGACGCCGTCGCCGCGGGCTCGATCGCACAGGCCGAGCGGGCGGTCAGCCTGATGGAGGCGCCGCCCGACATGATCTTGTCGGACCTGCACCTGGGCGACGGGCCCGACGGCATCGCTGGCATCGAGGCGATCCGCCGCCAGTGCGGTTGTGACGTGGCAGCGATGCTCATCACTGGCGACACCTCGCACGAAGAGATCCGCCGGGCCACCGAGAGCGGGCACCCGGTGCTGTTCAAGCCGGTGCAGCCCCGCAAGTTGTACGACGCGCTGCGCGGGCTGAGCGCCTGAAGTGACTTTCGACCACTGTGCATCGCGGGGCAGCGGTCTAGAGTCATCGCCAACAGACACAGGAATGGCAGGACGGCTCCATGCCCGACCTTGATATCGAATCTCTCCTCGCGCCGCTTGCTGGCGACACACCCTGTGGCGCGAACCTCGAGTACGACCCTGCCTTCCAGGCGCTCGAGGAAGCGGCCGCCGGCAAGCCTGAGCGCCAGTACGACAAGGTCTACCCCGCCGAGCCGCCCGACTGGCCGGCCGTGCGCGAACTCGCGCTCGCGTTGGCTGCCCGCACGCGCGATCTGCGCATCGCAGTCTGGCTAGTGCGTAGCGCGGGACGTGTCGACGCCTTCGCAGGCGTGGTGCAGGGCTTGCAACTGCTGCTGGGGCTGATCGATCGCTACTGGGACCATGTGCACCCGGTGCTTGACGTGCACGACGACAACGATCCCACCGCGCGGCTCAATGCGCTGGCGCCGCTGACGCGCGACGCCGGCTTGGCCGACCTGCGCGTGGCCGGCCTGACCCACGTGCGCGGCTCGATCACGGTGCGCGATCTCGAGCTCGCATTCGGCAACGCCGAGCCGCGTCCTGGCGAATTGGTCCCGACAAAGGAGGGCGCCACGCCGGCGGTGACCGCTGCACAGGCTCAGGTGGCCGGGCTGGCCGAGGCGATGGCGCTCGGGCCCGAGCTGGTGCTGCAGATCGGCAAGGCCCTTGATGCGCAGCTCGGCGAAGCGAACTCGCCCGATCTGAGCGCACTGCGCAAGCTGCTGGAGTGCGTTGACGCTGCCGGCCGCAGCGCGCGTGGCCAAGCGCCGGCTGGCGAGGCCTTTGCCGCCACGTCGGCAGGCGGCGACGCGGCGACCGTGAAGCCCACAGGGGCGATTCAGTCGCGCGAGGACGCCATCCGCATGCTGCAGCGCGTGTCCGAATGGATCGAGCGCAACGAGCCGAGCAACCCGGCGCCTTTGCTGATCCAGCGCGCACAACGCCTGATGAAGAAGAACTTCATGGAAATCATCCGCGACCTCGTGCCGGAAGGGCTGGGTCAGATCGAGAAGCTCGCCGGCCCCGGCCGCGAGTGAGCGCCGTTTTAGTCCCATCCAGGCATCCCACCAAGGAGTAACCTCATGGCCACCAGCAGTCAGAAGTTCATCGCCCGCAACCGTGCCCCGCGTGTCCAGATCGAGTACGACGTGGAACTGTATGGCGCCGAGAAAAAGGTTCAGCTGCCGTTCGTGATGGGCGTGCTGTCGGACCTGTCCGGCAAGCCCAGTGACCCGTTGCCGCCGGTGGCCGACCGCAAATTCCTCGAGATCGACGTCGACAACTTCGACGCACGCATGAAGTCGATGAAGCCACGTGTTGCCTTCCAGGTGCCGAACACGCTGACGGGCGAGGGCAACATCGCCGTCGACATCACCTTCGAAAACATGGACGACTTCTCGCCTGCGGCCGTGGCCCGCAAAGTCGATGGCCTGAAGCAGTTGCTCGAGGCGCGCCAGCAACTGGCCAACCTCGTGACCTACATGGACGGCAAGACCGGCGCCGAGGAACTGATCGCCAAAGTGATCAAAGACGAAGCCCTGCTCAAGTCGCTGGCCGCCGCCAGCAAGCCCGCGGACGCCGCCTGACCGTGCCCTTCTGTCTCACACTCTGAACGCATTTGCGGAGACCCATCATGGCCGAAGAATCCGTCACCCCGAGCTCAGCGCTGCAGGGCATCGAATACCAGGGCGGCGAGTTCGCCGCGCTGCTCAACAAGGAGTTCAAGCCCAAGTCCGACGACGCCAAATCGGCCGTCGAACAGGCCGTGCTCACGCTCGCGCAGCAGGCGCTGGCACAGACCAATCTGGTCAGCAGCGACGTGCTGATGTCGATCGAGTCCATGATCGCCGAGCTCGATCGCAAGCTCTCGCAGGAGCTGAACCTGATCCTGCACCACCCCGATTTCCAGAAGCTCGAAAGCGCGTGGCGCGGGCTGCACTACCTCGTCAACAACACCGAAACTGACGAGATGCTGAAGATCAGCGTGATGAACATCTCCAAGCTCGACTTTGGCAAGACCCTAAAGAAATTCAAGGGCACGGCGTGGGACCAGAGCCCGCTGTTCAAGAAGATCTACGAAGAAGAGTACGGCCAGTTCGGCGGCGAGCCTTTCGGGTGCCTGGTGGGCGACTACTACTTTGACCACAGCCCGCCCGATGTCGAGCTCCTGGGCGAGATGAGCAAGGTCTCGGCCGCCGCGCACACCCCGTTCCTCGCCGCGGCGAGCCCGACGCTCATGCAGATGGGCTCGTGGCAAGAACTCGCCAACCCGCGCGACCTGACGAAGATCTTCACGACGCCCGAGTACGCCTCGTGGCGCTCGCTGCGCGAATCGGAAGACTCGCGCTACCTCGGCCTGTCGATGCCGCGTTTCCTGGCGCGCCTGCCCTACGGCGCCAAGACCAGCCCGGTCGAAGACTTCAATTTCGAGGAAGAGACGGCCGGCGGCGACCACAGCGCCTACTCGTGGGCCAACTCGGCCTATGCGATGGCAGTCAACATCAACCGCTCGTTCAAGATGTACGGCTGGTGTACGCGCATCCGCGGCGTCGAGTCCGGTGGCGCGGTCGAGGGCTTGCCGACCCACACCTTCCCGACCGACGAAGGCGGCGTCGCGATGAAATGCCCGACCGAAATCGCGATCAGCGACCGGCGCGAGGCCGAGCTTGCGAAGAATGGCTTCATGCCTTTGCTGCACCGCAAGAACTCCGACTTCGCGGCCTTCATCGGTGCCCAGTCGCTGCAAAAGCCGGCCGAGTACGACGACCCCGACGCCACGGCGAACGCCAACCTCTCCGCGCGGCTGCCCTACCTGT
>JANYBE010000153.1 GCA_025360945.1 Rhizobacter sp.
GGTCGTGCCCTCGTACCTGCTCAAGCCGGTCAGCGTCGATGTCTCGAACTGGAAGCCGATCTTGATCGACAGCGGCTACTACAAGGAATCGCAGATCAAGTAAGGCCGCGCGGACCACTCATTGAGGGTGTCGCAATACAAGCTTCGTGCATGAGCGGCCTCGTGGCCGCAGCCGCCCTTGAGCCATCGCTTCTGCGCGTTTGAACGCCTGAAGTACAGGTGGCAGTCGGCTCGCCGGCTTGGCGTTCGCTGAAACTTGCCGAGCTGTCGGCGGTACCAGCAAGAGCAAATATTCCGAATATGACAGGTGTTGAAAAGCGTGGCGGCTTGCGTGATCGAGAGCGCGCAACAGCCCCCGAGGTTGGTTCGATTCCATTGCGTAGTTTTTGGATGGTTGAAATCAAGGAGATGAATTGCTATCAGTCACACACAAGATGACATCAATGCCTGCCATCACCGTCAGAAACCTTCCCAGGCGACCCACCGCGCGCTGAAGATTCGCGCCGCGCAGCGCGGCCGCAGCACCGAAGCAGAGATCCGCGACATCCTTGAGACCGCTGTGCGGCCCCGGCTGGCCTGACTGGCGGCCCGCTGCCTCCTCAAGGCAGTGCTGGCACAACTGGAGACGTCATCGCGGCCTGAGCCTGACATTGAGAACACCGCAGCAAAGGAACCGTCTGCGATGCCTGGGCTACGTCCTTGATTGATTGAGGATGGGCGCTGTGTCCCCTGTGTTCGCTATCCCCGCAATGAGCCACCCTTCAGGGTCATCGTGGATCGGCTTCGGCGGTTTCGACCGCTTGCTGTCTGCGTTCCTCTCGGACCACGTGATCGCCTCGCTTCGCTCCGGCTGGGCACCTCGAGATAGTCGGTCGATCAAGGGTCAGCCTCGAAGGGCTGACCCTACTCGGTCCACCACTCGTTGCGCTTCACGAACACGGGTGCGGTGTCCTCCATCTCCATCGAGGTCGCAAGACTTGGGTTGCTGTCACCGCGTAGAACGTAGCGGTAGGGCTCCCGGTCTGCGGGCCTCTTTGCGGTCATCAAGGCCCGCAACGCCATGCCCAGCGGGATCAGCGCGATGAACAATGGGCAAAGGAAAAGGAGAGTGTCCATGCCCTCCAGCTTCGTCTACACGCGGCTACGCCGCATCGCTCCGAAGGGGGACATCTCCCCAACTTTACTGATCAATGTCCTTCGCAATGGCGAACCCCCGCCCACTGCGGGGGCATTGCCGCGCCACCTATAGGTCGAACCTCAGTTGTGTTCCGTTGGAGACTGACTTCGGCTCCGTCCACTCAGGAGGGGTGAGGATGGCGCGAGCCGTGTCCTCTGGCTGTCCTTCCAGCTCGGGCCAGAGCTCGCGCCGGTTGCACTCCTCCTCCGCATCCCACAGGGGGGGGTCGGTCAAGGCCGGCGTCTCTAGGACCTCTGACTGCCTCAACGCCTGACGCAAAAGCCAGCCCACCGCAAAGACGGCAAGCACCAACCCGGTCACCCACAAGTTCGTCATTGGACTCTCAACCCGCAGTCATTCTGCGCCGCTGATGTGATGGGCTCCATCCCACGGAAGAGCTTGACCTTCTCCCTCGGACATGGTCTCCACATCTCGTCCGCATCACGGAACCCTTCTGCTGCTGTTGCTGACTTCGAAGGTCGCGGCGACCGTGTTGGGCGGGTCGCTTGATGTCTTCGGGACGCGTCCCACCGGTGACGCAGCGGACCTTGTGCTTGTAGCGAGCCGATCCCGTGCTTCGGTCGCGGATGGGATGAGTGCCGCCATTCGACCATCAATAGATTGCGTCGGCGAGCACCGGAGTGGCGGCTATCTCAATGTGATCGGCCAGGAGAGCATTCTTGCGCAAGGCGCCGATTCGATCGCCGTGCTGTATCCGAAGCTCGATCCCGAGATCTGCCGCCACTGCACCCGCGGATCGCGGATCTTTCCGCAGTGCCATGTCGCGCTGCCGGGCGGGAGACCGCGCGCGACCGACGATGTCTCATCGGCTTCAGCGACCATCGGTGCAAGGGCCGCGAATAGTCAGTGTTGTGCGGCGACTCGTACCTGCTGAATGGCTAGGCCTGGCTAGGCCCATTCGCACAGGCCTGACTCGCCTCAGGGGAGCACCGCTGAGCCTTCTCAAGTCGCCGAAATGGCCGAGCTCAACGAGGTCAAGGGCGACTTCCACCAGATCGCGCGCTCGATGCGCAACATGGTCATCTTCAGCGACCCATTGGACGTCATGAAGGAACTGGCAAAGGTGGAAGCCGCGCATGAGGCCGTTGGACAACGGCTGGAAGAGCTGCGGACCCAGAGGCCACCGAGAAGGGAAAGACGGAGCTGGCCAAGGTCATGGACCCACGCGGCAACTACGCTCCTCTGCAGAACTTGATAGAAGGGCAAGCTTTTGAAAAAGGGTTAGGCCTCGCTCGCGGCATACCGTAGATGTTCTCACTTGCTGGACTCTACGGCGTCTTTCGTACCTTGACCTCGAGCGCACGTTCCAAGGCGGCCTCAAGCGCCTGACGACTGACTGGCTTGACTAGATATTCGGACGCACCGAGGCTCATTGCCTTGAGAACATCGATGTTGAGCTTGTCACCAGTCAGAAGAACGACGCGGAAGGATCCGGCAGAGATGTCTTCGCTGAGCCTGCGAACGACTTCGATGCCGGACATGTCCGGTAGGTGCATGTCGAGCAGTATCGCGTTGGGGTGTTCGCTTCGGGCGAGTCGTACGCCTTCATCTCCAGTTTGTGCTCGAATGAGGCGCACATCGGGGAGACCGGACAGTAGACCTTCCACCGTAGCAAAGCTGATTGGTTCATCCTCGACGTACAGGATTGAGCCCCGTAGCGTTGCCGAGGGAAGATTCTCAGTCGAGGAGGTAGTCATGACACGCTCCGCGGAGTCAGCAACTGGTGAGCGATCGATTCTGACAGGTAAGCGCACCAAAGTTGCTGCGGGCCCCGCGCGCCGGTGTTGTCCGACGTCAAGTTGCCAGGCACGAGTGGCGTTGCCCCTGCGCAACGATTCGATCATCTTCTTCGGAGCTGCGCTCATCGTCTCAGGGTACAAGCGGCAGCGTTGCTGCCACAGAGCCGAAATAGGAATGCGTCAGAGGTGCCGCATTGACATGAGCCTGCCGCCGCTCATTTCTGCGGTGCGGGGATTGGGAATCAGAAAATTTCGCAATTTGACGCTGCGCAAATGGGCAAGTACGCTCGTAGCCGATGTCTCTTGAACTGGAGCGCTCATGGACAGGCGAAACTTGATGCGCGGCTTGGCGATTTCCGGTGCCGGATACGCGGCCCTGACACCGTCGCTGGCCGGGCCCGACCCGATGGAGAAAGGTCTCGCTGGGCAATTCGCCGGGACTTTGAGTGCACATGATATCGACGCGTTCGCGGCGCTGTTCGCAGACGACTTCGTCAATCACCAGAGAACTGCCGCCGTTCCTCTAGCGCCAGCCGGCACGCGACCAAAGGACGCCACGGTGGCGTACTTTGCGAGCCGCCTCAAGGGAATGCCTGACCTCGCCGTGACGATCGAGGCGACCGTAGTCAATGCGGATATGTTTGCGGCCAGTTTCATCTACGAGGGCACGCATAAGGGCGTGTATTTTGGAATTGAGCCGACTGGCAAGAGATTGCGGTTCACGTCCTGCGACATCTTTCGCGTAGCCAGCGGGAAGATCGCAGAGCATTGGGGCATGGGCGACATCGCGGGCACATTGGCGCAGTTGAAGTCGTAAGAGTCATGTCGCGCTGACCGTCAGCTTCGCGGCTTGAAATCGAGGTCAAGGAAGGTCGCTGATAGGTCGAGTGCTGCCGACCATCGCGCCGGCGGACAGCCGCTGCGAGTCGGTTTGCTGACATCGACAAGCCCCGTCCTGCGATAGTCACTTGGCTGGAAAAAGACGGCCATGACTGGCGTCACTTCAGTTTTCGATCTTCTGCTGCTGAGCCTTCATGGCCTCGGCTTGGCGCTTCACCTTGTCTTCCAGCTTGATCATGGAGGTCAGCGCGGCCCAAATCTTGTCTGTGATCCCCATCAGGCCAACTTCCGATGAGGTGGCTTCGAGGCCCTGGCCTCCATCGTGGCGATGCGCTTGTTGCTCGCCTCGATGAACGACAGTGCATCGCGGCGCGTGTCAAGGTAGTTGTCACTTCAGTCACGCAGCTTTTTGCTGAGTATGTTGAGCGCCTGCAGCCATGGTGAGCACCACCTCATCGCGCTCCGGATTGAGGGTGACCGTGCCGATGTGCGACCAGTCCCGCGTATTGCCCGACCATCGCGCCGGGTTGCGTTGCCGGGCCTGGCTGTATAGCTCATGCCGAGCCGCCAGGATGGCTTGGTCGGCGCCGGTGT
>JANYBE010000205.1 GCA_025360945.1 Rhizobacter sp.
TCAAGCTGTCCCTGATGCTCGCCGACGACACGCTGAACTTGGATGCGGTGAGTTCGCTCATCTCGTCCGACATGGCGCTCGCCTCCGCCGTGCTGAAGGCCGTCAACTCCTCGCTGTATGGCCTCTCGGGCCGCGTGCAGAGCGTGCAGCAAGCCATCACCTACATGGGCACGCGCGAAGTCGCCTCGGTGACTTTCGAGATGGGCCTGCGTGCCGTGTTCCCGCCCGCACCCGAGCTGGAGCCGCTGTGGGAGCGCGCCAGCGTGCGCGGCCTGCTGATGAGCCGCATCGGCCAAGTGCTGAACGTGGACCCGTGGGCGGCGCATTCGGCAGGGCTGTTCGAGGAGTGCGGCAAGGCGGTGCTGTTCCGCCACGCCACCCCGCGCTATCGCGCGATACTGATGGAGGCGGCCGACGACGAGGAGCTGTTGCTGCTCGAGCACGCCGAATTCGGCGTCAGCCACGACGCACTCGGCGCCGCGCTATGCGAGAGCTGGGGCCTCGCGCCGTCGGCGGTCACGAGCGTGCGCTACCACGTGATCGTCAACGCGACGCGCGAGCTGCCGATGCAATTGCCGCGCCGCGGCGTGTGCGCGCTGTCGGCGCTTGCGCATGCCTTGATGACCGACCCGGTGACGCTCGAAGAGGTCGCGCAGGCGGTCGCACCGCAAGCTGGTCTCGAGCCGACGCTGGTGCTGCGCGGCGCGCGCAAGGTGCAAGAAACCATCGAGGCGGCGTTCGCGCGCAAGCAGGCGGCCTAGTCGCCGGCCCCTCGGGAATATCCCTGAGCGCGCGCGGGCGCACCCATTCCGCCCTAAAGTGCCCTATTGGGCACCAATGGCCGTGAAGGGACCGAGCTGATGCAAACCCGACGAGACATGATGACGCGCAGCGCGGCCGTCGCCGCGCTGCTGGCCGGTGCCGGCGTGCTGCCGGCGCAGGCGCAGAGCGCGTGGAACAAGGTCGCGTTCGAAGGCAAGTCAATCGATGAGGTAGTCAAGGGCTTGGGTATCTCCAAGCCCGTCGAGAGCAAGGACATCACGTTTACCGCCCCTGACATCGCCGAGAACGGCGCCGTAGTGCCAATCGCGGCCAGCACCGCGCTGCCCGGCGTCAAGCGCATCGCCTTCTTGGTCGAGAAGAACCCGACCACGTTGGCCGGCTTCTTCGAGTTCACCGACGCTGTCGAAACCAGTGTGGCCACGCGCATCAAGATGGGCCAGACATCGAACGTGCTTGCGGTCGCGATCATGGGCGATGGCAAGGTGCTGTACGCGCAAAAGGAAGTGAAGGTCACGCTGGGCGGTTGCGGTGGGTGAGCCCGGACTCGTCTTCGCCAGCAGGCGAAGCGGCTGGATTCTGTTGAAGTAGATCAGGAGAAGAACATGTCCGACCCGATGCGCATTCGCGCCCAGGTGCAAGGCAGCGGCGCCGTGGTGCGCGTGCTGATGAGCCACGAGATGGAAACCGGTCTGCGCAAGGACGCAGCCGGCAAGACAATCCCTGCCTGGCACATCACCGAAGTGACCGCCGCGCTCAACGGCAAGACCGTCCTGACCGCGCAGTGGGGCACTGCGATCGCGAAGAATCCGTTCACGCAGTTCACCGTGAAGGGCGCGAAGGCGGGCGACAAGGTCAGCATCGGTTGGGTCGACAACCTAGGCGACAAGCGCACCGACGAGGCCACCGTCGCATGAGGCAGGCGTTGTTCGGCGTGCTGGCCGCTGTTGTGGCGCTGTTGGTGCCGCTCGGCTCGCGCGCGCAGGCTAGCGCTGCCGACGGTATCGCGCAGTACCGCGCGCTGCTCGCCGATGGCAACCCGGCCGACCTGTGGGAGACCAAGGGCGAGCTGCTCTGGAAGCAAAAGCGCGGGCCGAAGAACGTCTCGTTCGAGGCCTCCTGCGATCTGGGCAAGGGTGCGGGCGTCGTGAAGGGCGCGTTCGTTGAGCTGCCGCGCTGGTTCGCCGACACGAAGCGGGTGCAGGATCTCGAATCGCGCCTGCTCAGCTGCATGGAAGCGCAGGGCTTCAAGGCCGCCGAGATCGCCGCCACGCCGTTCGGACGCGGTGAGCAGGTCAACCTCGAAGCGCTGGTGGCCTTCATCTCGGCCGAATCGAAGGGCATGAAGTTCAACATCTCGCAGGCCCACCCCGAAGAACGCAGGATGTTCGAGGCCGGCAAGCGCATCTTCTACTTCCGCGGCGGGCCCTACGATTTCTCATGCGCCTCGTGCCACGGCGAACCTGGCAAGCGCATCCGCTTGCAAGACCTGCCCGATTTGACGAAGAACCCGGGCGATGGCATCGGCTTCGCCGCGTGGCCGGCGTACCGCGTGTCCAGTGGCGAGCTCTGGAGCATGCAGCGGCGGCTCAATGACTGCTACCGTCAGCAGCGCTTCCCGTTCCCCGGCTATGCGTCGGACGCGACCATCGCGCTGGCGACCTTCATGGGCGTGCAAGGCAGCGGGGCGGTCTCGATCGCGCCGTCGATCAAACGGTGAACACGATGAAGATCACGTACCTCGCCGCCGCCGCGTTGCTTGCCGGTTGCGCCACCGCACCGAGTCCGTATGAGCTCGATCAGCTCGCGCACGACATCATGAAGTCGTCGTTTCGCGAGCAGGGTATCGCCAAACTCGACCGGCTCACGCAGGACGAGTTGCAGCAGGCCTGCTCGGGCGAGAAGCCGCCGGGCGACGACGTGGTCAAGCGCCTCGAGGGGGTGCAGCTCGCGGCCGTGAAGTGGCCGGCCGACGGTGTCTACCTCGGCGACTGGCGCGAAGGCGAAAAGCTTGCGCAGAATGGCCGCGGCATGACCTGGACCGACCCGGCCGGCGTGCCCAGTGGCGGCAATTGCTACAACTGCCACCAGATTGCCAAGGCCGAGATCTCGTACGGAACGATCGGTCCGAGCCTCTACCAGTACGGCAAGCTGCGCGGCATCAGCGACCCGGGCGCGCCGGCCTCAGCCGAGATGGTCAGGTACACCTGGGGCAAGCTGTGGAACGCGAAGGCCACCAACGCCTGCTCGAACATGCCGCGCTTTGGCCATGCCGGGGTGCTCACGGCAGCGCAGATTCGCGACCTGATGGCGCTGCTGCTCGACCCGAAGTCGCCGGTCAACGCGCAGTAGCGGCGACCACCGCGGCTGCGTCGGAACCGCGCCGCCAGCGCGGCGCGATGAAGTGCCCGCGCTGCGCCGCGAGCTTCAGCAACCCGCCTGCGAGCGCGACGGAGACGAAGACGGCGACGACCGAGGCCTCCGCGCCGAAGATGCCGCCCGACAGCCATTCGGGCCCGCTTAGCGTGCCATCGAACAAGCCCCTCGAGGAGAGGCCCGACACCGGCACGCTGAACACGCCGCCTTGCGTGAAGTTCCAGCCGACGTGGATGCCGATCGGCAGCCACAGCCGCCGCGTCACGAGGTAGGCCCCGGCCAGCATGACGCCGGCCTCGAAAATGATGGACACGGCGCCGAGCAGAGTTGCGCGGGGGTTCACCAGGTGGACCAGGCCAAACAGCAGGGCCGAGATCATTAGCGCAAGCAAGGTCCCCAGCGAGCTTTCGGTGATGCGAAAGATCACGCCGCGGAACATGATCTCCTCGATCACGCCGGGACCGATCGCCATCGCCAGTGGGACGATCAGCACCGACAGATCGCGCGTGCCCTGGATGCGGTAAGCGCCGAGCGCCGCGAGCACCGCGATGGTCGTGCCAAACAGCGCGGCCCCGATCAGCAGCCCGGCCGCAAGTTCCCTGAGTGCGCCGCGGCGGCCGAACTCGACCAACGGCCGGCGTTCGATCAGACGCACATACGCAGCGTAGGCGGCTCCGCCGAGCACGCACGCCGCGAGTGCCGACAGGCTCGCCGAGGCCATCGGGCCGAGGCTGCGCACGAAGCGCGGCACGCAGAGCTCGGCGATGAACGCCGGCACGACGAACACGAGGGCGAGTAACAGGCGAACGATGGCGTATTTCATCGGCCCGCATTCTCGCCGAGTCGCGTCACCGGGTTGTCCCGGCCTTGGAGCCCGGCGCCGAATACCCTACCGTACCGGGCGCCACCCGGCGGGCAAGTGGCCGAGCTGTCAACTGGACTGTTCCGATGTCTTCTACAACCCGTGCAAACACTGTCGCCGACGATGCCCTCGCCCTGCAGCGCCTCTTCCATTGGGAAGCCGCCGAGCCCAACCGCGTCGTCCTGACCCAGCCGCTGGGCGGCGGTGCAGTGCGCGACTACACCTGGGCGCAGGTGATGGACGAAACGCGCCGCATGGCCGCGCAGCTGCAAGGCCTGGGGTTCGAACCCGGCAGCCGCATCGCGATCCTGTCCAAGAACTGCGCACACTGGCTGATGTGCGACTTCGCGATCTGGATGGCGGGCTTCGTCTCGGTGCCGCTGTACCCGACGCTTGCGGCCGGCACGATCCGCCAGATCATCGAGCACAGCGAGGCCCGGCTGCTGTTCGTCGGCAAGCTCGACGGCTGGGACAACATGAAATCTGGCGTGCCCGCAGGACTGCCGTGCATCAGCATGCCGTTGTCGCCACCGAACGAATTCACGCGCTGGGAAGATGTGGTCAAGGCGACTGCGCCGCTGCAAGGCAAGCCGGTGCGCGCGGGCAGTGAGCTCGCGACCATCATGTACACCTCGGGCACGACCGGCATGCCCAAGGGCGTGATGCACAGCTTCGCGACCTTCGCGTGGTCGATCGAAGGCGCGCTGCGGCGCATGCCTTTGCGTGCAGACACACGCATGCTGTCGTACTTGCCGCTCGCGCACGTGGCCGAGCGCACGCTGGTCGAGCACGGGCTGCTCGCGACCTCGATGCGGGTCTACTTCGCCGAGAGCCTCGACACCTTCATCGCCGACCTGCAGCGCGCGCGGCCGACGGCGTTTTTCTCGGTGCCGCGACTGTGGGTCAAGTTCCAGCAGGGCGCGCAGTCGAAGATGGCGGCCGAGAAGCTGGCGCGGCTGCTGAAGATCCCGCTGCTGGGCCGCGTCGTCGCGAAGAAGGTGCGTGCCGCGCTGGGCCTGGACCAATGCACGCTCGCCGCCGGCGGCGCCGCGCCGATGCCTCCCGAGCTGCTGCACTGGTACGAGAGCATCGGCCTGCCGATCATCGAGGTCTATGGGATGACAGAGAACTGCGGCGTCTCGCACGCCACGCTGCCCGGCGTGCAGCGCCCCGGGACGGTTGGCAAGGCCTACGACGGCGTGCAATGCCGGCTCGATCCGAGCTCCGGCGAGATCCAGATGAAGAGCCCGGGCCTGATGCTCGGCTATTACAAGGAGCCAGCCCTCACGCGCGCCGCCTTCACCAAGGATGGCTGGCTGCACACCGGCGACAAGGGCCAGCACGACGCCGAAGGCAATCTGCGCATCACCGGACGCGTGAAGGATCTGTTCAAGACCAGCAAGGGCAAGTACGTGGCGCCCGCGCCGATCGAAGACAAGCTCGTGATGAACGGCGCGGTCGAGGCCTGCATCGTCACCGGTGCCAACCTCGCCCAGCCGCTGGGCCTCGTGATGCTGAATGCCGAGGCTGCCAAGCGTGCCGAAGACAGCGGTGGACGCGCCGCGATGGATGTTTCGCTCGCAGCGCACCTCGACGCGATCAACGCCCGCCTCGACCCGCACGAGCAGCTCGACTGCCTTGTGGTCGTGAAGGAGCCGTGGACGGTGGACAATGGGCTCATTACGCCGACCTTCAAGGTCAAGCGCAACCGGATTGAAGAGGTCTACGGGCCGATGTTCGAGCGCTGGACGAACGCGCACCAGCGCGTCGTGTGGCAGTGAACAGCGCTCTCGGCTTTTGCTGCTCCATCAGCACGAAGTGTTGTAGGCGTTCATCCGGTTCGCCGCCGCTGAACAGCGGCAATGCGCCAAAGCGCGACCAGTCGGTAGCGGCGTAGGCAGTCGTCGAACGGCGTCATCTCCTTGGCGGCCGCGCCCATCGTCTGGCGCAGCTCGGCGAGATAGTCGATCGTGCGCTGCAGGTCTTCGCGCACCTGCGTCGAGTGCGGGCCATGGCCGCCGGGCACGATGACCTTCGCGGGCTGCGCGAGCAGGCGCTCGAACAGTGCGATTACCGGCTTCGGTGTGATCGCGGCGATGGTCTTGAGCAACTACCGCGCCATCTTCGGGGAGCCGAGCGCCTCGATCACGACGACGCCCTCTGGCGTGACGACGAGACCAGCGTTCGAGATGAAGTTGCGGTTCGATGGGCTGCCCAGCGTGGCCTGGCCTTACCCATACCGTAGGTTCGGCGCGACCTGGACGGCGCGCATTTCGGGCGCGTCTTCGGCGCGGGCTCCGAGCGTGATGAACGCGACCAGCGTCAGGAAGCCGGCCTCCCAGAATCGCGCCCCCGGCTCACACTGCGTTCAGCGGAATCTTCAAGTAGCGCACGCCGTTGCTCTCGGCGGCGGGCCAATGTCCGGCACGCACATTGACCTGGATCGCGGGCAACAGCAGCACCGGCTTGGCGAGCGTGCGGTCGCGCGCGGTGCGCATGGCGACGAAGGCTTTCTCGGTAACGCCGTCGTGCACATGCACGTTGTCGCGCTTCTGCTCGGCGACCGTGCTGACCCACTCGGGCGCGCGCTCACTGCCCGGGTAGTCGTGGCATAGGTGCAGTCGCGTCTCGGGCGGCAGCGCGAGCAGTTGGCGGATGGAGCGGTACAGCGTCGCCGCGTCGCCGCCGGGGAAGTCGCAACGCGCGCTGCCGTAGTCGGGCATGAACAGCGTGTCGCCGATGAACACGTCCAGCCCCGCGTCCGACCGCAGCACGTAGCTGACGCAACCCGGCGTGTGACCGGGCGTGTGCATCACCTCGACCTCGAGCGCACCGACCGAGAAGCGCTCGCCGTCGGCGAACAGATGCTCGAACGGTGTGCCGTCGGTGGCGATGTCGTCGGCGTTGAACAGCCGCTTGAAGACCTGCTGCACATCGCGGATGTGCGCGCCGATCGCGATGCGACCGCCGAGTTGCCGCTGCAGGTAAGGTGCGGCGGAAAGGTGGTCGGCGTGGGCATGGGTTTCGAGCAGCCAGTCGACCGTGAGCCTTTGGGCGCGCACCCAGGCGATCAGTGCGTCAGCGTTCGCAGTCGAGGTGTGGCCCGAATTCGGGTCGTAGTCGAGCACCGGGTCGACGATGGCGGCGCGTTTGGAGACCGGGTCGGCGATGACGTGCGTCACCGTCGAGGTGACATGGTCGAAGAACGCGTGGATCAGGGCGTGCGGCATCGAATGAAACAATCGGGGTGGTGCCGGAATATAGATCGGCCATGATCCACATGAATCGAGCAAGCGCATGCATATTGACTGGAACGCCTTCACGCCCTGGACTAGCCTGACCGGCGGGCTGATGATCGGTCTGGCAACCGCACTGTTCGTGCTCGGCGTCGGGCGCATTGCGGGCATCGCGGGAATCGTCGCCGGCGCGCTGCAATCGTTGCGCCGCGGTGGTACGGACAACGCGGTGGCGTGGGCGTTTCTGGTCGGCCTGGCGCTGGCGCCGTGGGCCTGGCGGCTCGCCGCGCCCTTGCCTGCGATCCGGCTCGATGTCGGCGTGCCCGGTCTGATTGGCGCCGGGCTGCTGGTCGGCTTCGGCGTTCGACTGGGCAACGGCTGCACCAGCGGCCACGGGGTGTGCGGGTTGAGCCGCCTGTCGCTGCGCTCGCTCGTCAACGTGCTCGCGTTCATGGGTGCGGGTGCGGCGACCCTGTTCATGCTGCGGCATCTGATTCCGGGACAGTGAGATGGCATGGCTGATCGCACTCGTCAGTGGGCTGGTCTTCGGCATCGGCCTGATCGCCGGCGGCATGACCGATCCGGCCAGGATCAAGGCCTTTCTCGACGTGGCCGGGGCCTGGGACCCCAGCCTCGCGCTCGTGATGGGCGGCGCGGTCGCGGTCGGGCTCG
>JANYBE010000229.1 GCA_025360945.1 Rhizobacter sp.
CAAGGACATCCTGGCCAAAGTCACCCGCGCCCGGGCAGCATTGAATAAGAACACTTCTAATTGACGCACTACACTAGCTTGCTACGACGGACGACGCGGAGCCAAGGGTTCACGGACGCGGGCGAGATGTTCTACGCGGCCAGCCGGCGGATCATCGGCGATGCCGAAGAGGCCATCGCGGCAGCGAGTCGGAACACCAAAGAGCCGCGGGGCTCGCTGCGAATCACGGCGCCAGTTGACTATGGTGCGACCGTGGTCACGCCCGTGGCGGTCGCACTGGGGCAGCGCTACCCGGCGCTGAAGATCGAACTGCTGTTCGGCGATCGCCCTTTCGACCTCGTTGCCGAGCGCATCGATGTGGCCATTCGCGTCGGAAAGCTCGAGGCGGAATCGAGCGATCAGGCGACGCGGATCGGCAGATTTTCCGACTGGCTGGTTGCAAGTCCCGCCGCTTTGAAAAAGACACGCGTTCCCGAACAGTTGGACGACCTGGCGGCACATCCGTTCGTCGCGCTGTCGGTGCTTCCAAAGCCACTCACGTGGACCTTCTCGCGACCGAAGAACAGCCCGCGGACCATTCACTTCAAGAGCGCAATGACAGCCAATACGGCTCATGCCGTACGGTGCGCAGCGCTTGCCGGCGCTGGCCTTGCCATATTGCCCGATTTCGTCGTGGTGGCCGACGTCTGCGCAGGCCGTCTCCTTCGAGTGATCCCGGAGTGGCACCTGCCGGACGGCGGCATTTTTGCGGTGTTGCCGGCCGCACGTCATCGCCCAAAGAAAATCGGTGCCTTCATCGACGCGGTGCGACTTTACGTAGAAGGCGGGGAGGCAGGGACAGCTGTCGGCGTCAGCTAGCCCAACAGCGACTCAGTCCATCAGAATCGTGAACAGCTCTTCTCGCGTCAGCGGGTCGTTAATGTATTTCTGATGCAGCGGTCGCATGCGCGCGATCAGGGGCCCGTGGTCGGTCATCGTTGCAAACTGCGAGCCTTGCTTGGCCGTGGCGGCGCGCGCATCGTCGACCCGCTGGTTCCACAAAGCACGCATCTTGGCGGCAGACTTGCGTCCCGCATCCTGAAACACAGCCTGGTCGGCTCCGCTCAGCTGCTTCCAGGCCTTGACCGAGATCACCAGGGCCTCGGGCGACACCGTGTGGTTCGACAGGTAGATGTACTTCGCCAGCTTGAAGTGTCCCGTCGATTCGTACGAGGGCAGGTTGTTTTCGGCGCAATCGATGCGGCCGTCTTTTAGGGCATCCCCAACTTCCTTGTAAGGCAACACGACCGGGATGGCGCCGAGTAGCTTGACCATCTCGATCGCCGTCTCGGCCTGCTGCACACGGATGCGAAGCCCGGTGAAATCAGATGGTTGGTGAATGGCTTTGTTCACGCAGTAGAAAGAGCGCGCGCCACCGTCATACCAGCCCAGCACGACGTAGCCGGCGTCCTTGAGCTTGGCCTCCAAGTGTTCGCCGAGCTTGCCGTCGAGCTGGCGAAACAGGTGCTTGGAGTCGCGAAACAGAAACGGCAGCGTCAGCGCCTTGGTGCTTGGCACGGCTTCTGACAGCGGGCCCAGGTTGAACTCGGCCAGGTCGAGCTCGCCGGCCTTCATCATCTGCACGGCCTTGGGCTGGTCGCCCAGGCTGCCATTGGAGTACAGCTTGACGAGCAGGCGGCCTTGCGTGCCCTGCTGCACCAACTCGGCAAAGTAGCTCATCGCTACCGTCACCGGGTAGCCATCGGGGTGAATGTTCCAAGCCCGCATTTCGGCTTGAGCGGAGGCAGTCAACGGGGCTGCCACTGCCATGGCGGTCATGGCCTCGGCAAACCAGGTTCTAGTCATCTTGTCTCCCAAGGCTGGTATCGGACCGGACATTCACACTCACCGAGGGGGCGGAGCGTATCAGCGCCAGTTGCTATTTTCATTGCTCACTCGGTCGCTTCTGGCACCTGCCCACATCGCAGGCTCAGACGGAACTACCCGCAGCCTAACGCCAAATTTGACGTGTCGCCTCTGCCTTATCACCAAGGATTCGACGTTTCGGCGATGTGGTTCGTAGGCAAGACGCCTAACGAATGGAAGGGACTTCCCCGTCCCGAGCTATCCGCGATGCGGAGACCGGCAACAGAGTGCCACGATGGGAAGTTCGAACTCTCATCAACTCACTCGGAAGGGGAAGTCCATGGCTATTGTGAACGTCGGCATCGATCTGGCCAAGAACGTGTTTGCACTGCACGGGGTCAACGAGATCGGTCAAGTGGATCTGCGGCGCCCGAGCGTGCCGCGCGCGAAGTTGCATGAATTGGTGGCTGCGCTGCCGCCGTGCACCATCGGCATGGAAGCGTGCTCCGGCGCGCACCACTGGGCTCGGCTGTTCGCCCAGTCCGGACACACCGTCAAGCTCATGGCGCCCAAGCTCGTGACGCCCTATCGCATGAGCGGCAAGCGCGGCAAGACCGATGCGGCCGACGCCGCCGCGATCTGCGAGGCCGTGCAGCGTCCCAACATGCGCTTCGTGCCGGTCAAGACCGTGGAGCAACAGTCCCGCCTCATGGTGCATCGCACGCGCCAGGGGTTCGTCGAATCGCGCACCGCGGTCATCAACCGCATCCGCGGCCTGCTGGCCGAGTTCGGCATCGTGCTGCCTCAGAAGGCCCAGGTCGTGCGCCGCGAAGCCGCCAGGCACATGGACGGCCTGCCCGGTTTTGGCAAGATCGTCATCGAGGATCTGCTCGACGAGATCCGCCACCTCGATGAGCGGACCAAGGCATACGACGCGCACGTGCGCAGCATGGCCCGCGACTGCACGGCGGCGCAGCAGTTGATGCAGATCATTGGAATCGGCGAGGTCACTGCCACGGCCATCGTCGCGATGGTGGGCAACGCGCGCGAGTTCTCCAGCAGTCGACAGTTCGCCGCCTGGTTGGGTCTCGTGCCAGGTCAGTACAGCTCGGGCGGAAAGACCCGGCTCGGGCGCATCACCAAGGCCGGGGACGCCTACCTGCGCGGGTTGCTCGTCATGGGTGCACGCGCCGTGCTCAACGCCGCCGGCGCCAAGGACGACCCCGTCAGTCGCTGGGCGAAGAACATCGCGCTGCGCCGTGGCTACTGGAAGGCCGTCGTCGCCGTCGCGGCCAAGAACGCACGGCAGGCCTGGGCCGCTTTGACCAAGGGTGAGTCGTTCACCCTGCCGGCCTGAGCGAGGCAGCCATGAACACCACTCATGCACGACATCCACTTTGCATCCCACGCTCGGCGCGCTCGCCGCACTGAGCTCCACAGTTTCTGCCACCGCGTGACTGACCCGCCGTTGATGCGTAAAGGTTGGACCTGCGCGGGGAGTGACCGTTTAAGTCTTGACGCCCCTGTTGGCGTCGCCGGCAACGGCGTCGACAACATGCCTGGCTAACGATGGGGTCCCCCGCGTGCGTCTTTCATCAGGGACGAGCAGCATCAAACCAATCTGCTCGTGAACCGTTTGTAGTTTCTTCAGTCCGCACCCTTTGCCGTCGTTCAACGCGACCGACATCACTGCGGTGCTCCCTTGTTCGAAAGATCCATGAGGAATCGCTTCGCAATTCCTCATGGCCTGCGCTTGCTTGACAAACGGGAAAGCCCTTGTAGTTTGACTTAAGCGGCGGGCCGTAGGCACGTCCGCTTGTAGGAAGGGTTAGCCGTCACGTGATGTTGGCTCACTGAATCGGCTCCACGAGGTGCTTGCGGTTTGCCGGCGCAGTGTAAGGCTCAGGCCAAAACTCGACTTGCTTTGTGATCTTGCCGTTGGCTACAGTGAAGAACGAAATGCATCTGGCGTGTTGAACGCCATCGGTAACGCTCACATCCGAAACGGCATCGGATTCACTGCCCACGATGTGATTGATCTCGAACACCCATGGACCGTTCGCCGGATACTCAGCATTCATCTTGACGAAGCGCCCAGGACCTCGAATGCGCTCTTTGGTCTGTGGCCACTCCAGGACGTAGCCCTGATCAAGAACCGTTGCGACAGATGTGAAATCATTCGACGCCATCAGGCGCCAGAACTCGCGGACAACTTCAAGGGCGGTGTTCATCGACGTTCGGGGATGCGGTGGTGACGGCTAACGTTGGACATAAGCGGCGGGCCGTAGGCACGTCCGCTTCAAGGAAGGGTTAGCCAACGATCTTGTCGTACTCGCCATGTGTTCCGATCCAGAACCAATGGACGCCACCAGAGACAGGGAGACCAAGTGCTCTGTAATAGAGCCCCACACGCACACTGTGGAACTTGCCGTTGCCGACCATCTTGAAGTGCAATGATGGATGCAATGGATCGGTCTTGAGCTGAGCGTAGTTCCGATGGGCGAAAGCCTGAATCTCGGTGGGCAGTGTCTCAAGGCACTGCCAGAAGCGCTTTGACGCCGTGTGCTTCAAAGCTCTCGAGCCGAACCGGAACGGTAGTCGGCGAGTGCCTCGGCCGCGAGGGAATCCAGTTTCCCCGAACTGGCATCTTGTTCGATCTGCTTGTCCCACGCAGCTGCGTCGAACTCGGCAAACCAGTGCCGGAATTCCGCGAGTTCCGAGCGCGGCAGCGACTCCACCGCCTTCTCGATTGACTTTACGTTTCCCATGTCATTGCTCCGATTTCAAGCGCTACGGGCTCCAGTATGCGACAGCTCGGAAATGCACGCCGAAGCGCCGTCTCGTTGGCTAACGTTTGACGTAAGCGGCGTGCCGTAGGCACGTCCGCTTGACGGAATGGTTCGGCGTCATTGCGTGGTGCACGCGACCTATGCCGCCTCAGCGTGCAGCTTCATGCCGAGTGCTCTTGCGACTTTAAGAACTGTCGCGAAGCTTGGGTTCCCGGTGGCACTCAGAGCCCGATATAAGCTCTCCCGACTCAGGCCCGCATCCTTTGCAACCTGCGTCATTCCCTTGGCGCGAGCGATGTTCCCGAGTGCTTTGGCAATACCGGCGGTGTCATCCGGCGCTTCATCGAGCCAAGCATCGAGGTAGGCGGCCATTTCTTCGGGCGTACGAAGATGCTCTGCCACATCGTATGGCGTGGTCTTGGCTTTCGCAGACTTCCGAGCTACGGTCTTGGGCATGGCTACTCCTTGAAATCCTTGGCCAACTGGATCGCCTTGGCAATGTCCTTCTGTTGAGTCGATTTGTCGCCGCCGGCGAGCAGCAGCAACAATGTCATTCCTAGCAGCGCGAAGTACACGCGATAGCCCGGACCGACGTCGATCTTCAATTCAGACACACCATCGGTAAGGTCGCGATGCTGCCCCGGGTTGCCCTCGATCAAGCGATCGATTCGAACCAAGATGCGGGCCCGTCCGGCTCGATCCCTGAGCGCGTCAATCCAGTCCCGAAATTCATCAGTCTTCTCAACGCGCATGCCGGAAGTGTAGCTCAAAGGCTACGCGAGTCAAGCTTGCTCGAATGACGCCGAACGTTTGACTTGAGCGGCGCCGCTAGGCGTCCGCTCGAAGGAATACGAAGGGACTTCCCCAGTCCTGAAACGGTGTCGATGCACCAAGATTGACGAGCGGATTGTCAATCTGAAACTGGAAAGGGGAAGCCCATGGCAGAGATTACACGAGCGCTGATTGCGCGGGTAGGTGTGGACCTG
>JANYBE010000266.1 GCA_025360945.1 Rhizobacter sp.
ACGTAGTAGTGGCCGAGCTCGGGCGCCTCGCCGAGGATGAAGTTGCCGTCGGGCGTGAAGCTCTCCGGCCCGTTGAGCAGCATCTTCACCCGCGCCGTCTCGAGGCAGGGCGTGCGGTGGATCGCGTTAAGCATCAGCGGCTCGAACTGGTCCCAGTCCTCGCCTAGCAACTGGAACTGGAAGGTACTCGGAATCGGGTCCATCTTCCAGGGCTTGGCCTGCGGCTCGAACCCGCCCATCACCAGGCCGCCGACCTCTTCCTTGTAGTAGATGAAGCCGTCCGGGTCGCGCATCACCGGCAGCATCGGGTGCACGCCTTCGATGCGGTCGGTGACGATGTAGAAGTGTTCGGCCGAATATAGCGGCACACTGACGCCGGCGAGGCGTCCGAACTGACGCGCCCATTGGCCCGCGCAGTTGACGAGGATCTCGCAGGCCACGTCGCCTTGCGCGGTGTGCACACCGGTGACGCGGCCGTTTGCCGTGAGGCTACCTGTGACCTCGATGTCCTCGACGATCTTCACGCCGCGGTTGCGCGCGCCCTTTGCGAGCGACATCGTCAGGTCGGCCGGGTTCGCCTTGCCATCGCCCGGGATCCACAGCCCGCCTTGCAGGTCCTTGGTGCGCAGCAATGGGTAGAGCTCGCCGGCGCGCTGCGCGCTTATCACTTCAACCTCGACGCCGAAACTGCGCGCCAGCGCCGCCTGCTTGCGCAGCGTCTGCATGCGCTCGGGGGTGGCCGCAACGTTCACGCTGCCGCATTGCTTCCAGCCTGTGGCCAGGCCCGTCTCGGCCTCGAGCTTCGAATAGAGCTCGATGCCGTACTTGCTCATCTGAGTCATGTTTCGGTTCGGTCGCATCTGGCCAACCAGGCCGGCTGCGTGCCATGTCGTGCCGCAGGTGAGCTTGCCTTGCTCGAGCAAGAGCACGTCGCGTTCGCCCATCAGGCTCAGGTGGTAGGCGGTCGAGCAGCCGGCGATGCCGCCGCCGACGATGATGATGCGGGCCTGGGTCGGAAGACTCATCGACGAACTCCTGTCATCAACCGAATCGAAGTGCCATCACGCCGCCGACGATTACGCCGGTGCCGACGGCACGTTGCAAGCCGAAGCGTTCCTTCAGCAGCACGGTACCGAGCAGCGCGGCGAAAAGCACCGAGGTTTCGCGCAGTGCCGCCACCGACGCGACCGGCGCCCGTGTCATCGCCCACAGCGCGATCGCGTAGGAGCCGATCGATGCGCTGCCGCCGAGCGCCGCAACCGGCCAGCGCTGACGCGCGTACCGGACAATCTCGCGTCGGCCCTCGGTGGAGCGCCGCAACCAGACGAACGACGGGTAAGCGATGCCATCAAGTACGAACAAGGCAATCACATAGCGCAGGGCGCCGTGATCGTCGGCGACTGCGGCGCGCACGCCGCGGCCATCTACGACGGTGTAGAGCGCGATGATCGCGGCGTTGGCGAACGCGAACATCACTGCCTTGCGGTGGTGCAGCGCCTCACCCGGGTGCGCGAGGCCGACCAGTGCCACACCGAGCGTGATGCCGCCGATGCCCAGCCACGCCACAAGGGTCGGCGCCTCGCCGATGAAGACGCCGCTGGCCAGCGCCACCAGCATCGGTGCGAATCCACGCATGATCGGATAGGTCAGGCCGAGCTCGCCATGCTGGTACGCGCCGACCAGCGCGACGTAGTAGCCGATGTGAATAACCAGCGACGCGCCGATGAACGACCAGGCAATGCGTGGCGGCGGGCCCAGCCAGAGCATGAACGGCAGCGCGACGAGGGCGCCGAGAAAGTGCACGAGCGCGGTGTCGAGCGCCTTGTCGTTGCCGGACTTGATCAGCGCGTTCCACGAGGCGTGCAGCATCGCGCCGAACAACACCGCGAGGACCACCGGCCACGTCAGGGCCATCACGTGGGCGAGGCAGCCGAGCGGGCAAGCGTGCAACGTTCCGCGCGCTCGAGAAAGTGTTTGAGCGATGGCGTCGTGAGTTCGGCCTGCTTCGCGAGATCGTCCCACTGGCGCAGCATCACAGCGTCGCGCGCACCGGGCTGGGCGATGAACGCCGTGGCCTCCTCAGTGCTGAACACGCCGCCCTGCAGCGCGAGGCTGCGCCTCGAATCGTCGGACAGCTTGGCAAAGTATCCGGTGTTGGCCTGGCATAGGTAGCGCTTCGCGTCGACGTGCAGCTTGATCGAATCGAGCACCGCGTCGGGGAACAGCCCGCGCAGAAAGGGCAGTGCGAAGTACTGATGAGTGTCGTCGACGCCGCGCAGCGACGGTGTTTCGCCCAGATCGTTCAGCAGATGGCCGAGATCGTGCAACAGGCAGGCGGTGACGAGCGCATCGTCAGCGCTCGACTGCTCGGCCAGATGCGCGGTCTGCAACGCGTGCTCCAGCTGCGTGACGGGTTCGCCGCTGTACTGGCTGGTGCCATGGCGGGCGAAGAGGATTTCGATGTCGGCAATGCTCAGCATGAGATGGCTCGGGGTTCAGCGTTTGAGCTCGTCGGCGGACAGCGGCGAGAGCTGCGAATGGCGGATGCGCGTCTTCGAGAGTGCGCCGGCCGTTTCGAGGATCGGGTAGGCGATCGAGCAGATGTGCGAGTTGATGCGCTTCAGGTCGCTGATCAGGTCGATGTGCAGCGAGCTGGTCTCGATGCTTTGCGCGGTGTGGTCCTGCAGGCGCGCGATGTGCGTCGCGGCGTATTCATGTTCAAGATCGCGAAAGCGCGCCTTCTCTTCGAGCAGCTTCTTTGCGTCGCGCACGTGCCCGTCAAGGAACACGCTCATGCCCAGTCGCAGGTTGGCCATCAGCCGTTCGTGCAGGTGGACGATCTCGGCCATGCCGGCGTCCGAGAAGCTGCGCGCCTTGCGGATCTTCTTGTCCTCGATGTCCTGGATCACCCGCTCGATGATGTCGCCGATCTGCTCCATGTTGATCGTGAACGAGACGATGTCGGTCCAACGCCGGCCTTCGTCTTCGGACAGCGCCTCGCGCGAGATCTGCGTCAGGTAGAACTTGATCGCCGAATAGAGCTCGTCGACCGTGTCGTCCATGTTGCGCAACTGTTCGGCGAGCACCAGGTCGTTGCGGCGCAGCACCGGCAGGATGCCGCTGAGCATGGTCTCGACTACGTCGGCCTGGTGCAGCGCCTCGCGCGCGGCGCAGGTGATCGCCAGCGACGGCGTGGCCAGCGCGGACGGGTCGAGGTGGCGCGGACGCGTTGAGCCGGCCGGCGCCACGGGAACGGGCAGCACCTTCTCGACCAGACGTGCCATCGGCCCGGTCAGACCGATGAACAGCGCGGCACGGATTACGTTGAAGCCGAGGTGAAACGCAATGACCTGCGCGTGCACCGTCGGAATATGGTTTTGGAGCAGCACGTGGATCTGCGGCAGCAGCGGAATCGCGATCACGCAGCCGGCAAGCTTGAACAGCAGGCTTCCCAGCGGCAAGCGCATTCGCACGGTGGCCGGGCCGGAGCTGCTAAGCATCGCCAGCACGCCGCTGCCGATGTTCGCGCCCAGCACCAGGCCGAGCGCGACCGTGACTGGCAGGATGCCGGATGCAGCCAGCGTGGCGGTCAGCAGCACGAACGCTAAGCTCGAGTAAGTGGCCATCGTCAGCAGCGCGCCGACAACGATGTCGAGCAGCACGTCGTTCGGCAGTGCGACGATCAACCCGCGGATCGCCGGCGACGCGATCAGCGGTTGCGTCGCCGCGACGATCAACTGCAGGCCCAGCGTGATCAGCCCGAAGCCGATCGCGACCTGGCCGAAGCGCCCGGCGGAGCTCCTTTCGTTCGAGACGAACAGAACCACGCCGCTGAAGATCAGCAGCGGCGACAGCCACGACAGGTCGAACGAGAACACCACCGTCATCAGACTGGTCCCGACCTCGGCGCCTAGCATCACTGCCAGGCCTGCAGCCATACCGACGAAGCCGCTGCCGACGAACGACGAGATGATCACCGCGGTGGCCGTGCTCGACTGTACGAGACCGGTGACCGCGACGCCAGCGAGCACGGCCTTGAAGCGGTTGCTCAGGCTTCCGGCGAGAACCCTGCGAAGGTTCTCGCCGAAGATCCGGATCACGCCGGCGCGCACGATGTTCGTGCCCCACACCAGCAAGGCGATCGCGGCGAGCAGGTTCAGCAGATGGATCATCGGTTCGATAGCGCCTTTCTCAGCTCCAAGGCAATGAATAGGTCTTCGTGTTCGTGAAGCTCTTTATTGCCTCCTGCACCCCTTCCTTGTACCCCAGGCCGGAGTCTTTGATGCCGCCGAAGGGCGTGAGCTCGAGGCGATAGCCTGGCACCTCGCGCACGTTGACGCTGCCGACTTGAAGCTCCGAGACGAACCGGGTGATGTAGTCGAGCCGGTTCGTGCACACCGCGCTCGACAGGCCGTAGGCGGTGCCGTTGCTGATGCGGATCGCGTCGGCAATGTTGGCGAACGTGATGATTGGCGAAACCGGCCCGAAGGTCTCCTGTAGTGCGACCCTCATCTCGGGGCGCACGCGGTCGAGCACGGTGGGCGAATACAGCGCACCCTGGCGCTTGTTGCCGACCAGCAACCGTGCGCCCTGCGTCACCGCTTCATCGACACGCGACTCAAACAACCGTGCCGCTTCCTCGTCGATCACCGTGCCCATCTCGATCTTTGGGTCGCCCGGATTGCCATGGGTCCAGGCCTTCGTCTTCTCGACCACCAGATCGGTGAAGTGTGCCGCGACCGATTCGTGCACCAGCAGGCGCTTCACCGCGGTGCAGCGTTGCCCCGAGTTCTTGTACGAGCCCTGCACCGCGAGCGTCGAAGCCTCGTCGAGGTCGGCGTCTTCCATCACGATGATTGGGTCGTTGCCGCCGAGCTCGAGAACCATGCGCTTGTAGCCCGCGGTCTTTGCGATGTATTTGCCAATGGCCACTCCGCCAGTGAAGGTGACGAGATCGACATCGGCGTTCGTGATTAGCTCGTCAGCGATCTCGCGCGGGTCACCGGTCACGACTGAGAGCATCTCGGGCGGCAGCCCGGCTTCGTACAGCAGGTCGGCGAACAGCAGGGCCGACAGTGGCACCTTCTCGGACGGTTTGAGCACCATCCGGTTGTTCGTCGCGATCGCCGGCACGACCTTGTGTGCGACCTGGTTCATCGGATGATTGAAAGGCGTGATCGCGGTGATCACGCCGAGCAACGGGCTGCGCTGCGTGTAGACGCGGCGCTGCTTGCCGTGCGGCGTCAGGTCGCACGAGAAGATCTGGCCGTCGTCCTTCATGCACTCGTTGGCGCCGAAGACGAGCACGTCGCCGACGCGGCCGGCCTCGTAGGTCGCATCTTTTAGGCACAAGCCGGACTCGGCGCTGATCAGCGCCGCAATCTGCGGCGTGCGCTCACGCACCAGCGTCGCCGTCTTGTTCAGGACGTTGGCGCGCTCGAAGCGGGTCAGCTTCGATCGGTAGGCCTTCGCGATCGCGAAGGCTTGGCGGACTTCAGCGAGCGTTGCCTTCGGCACGCTGGCGATGCATTCGCTTGTGAACGGGTTGTGGACGCGAATGCAGCGGTCGCCGCTGCGGTCCGTGCCAACCTTCTCGCCGGCAATCCGCATGCCGTGGTTAGGGATGTTGCTCATCGCGTCACTGCGCCAAGTTCAGCGCCAGTTCGAACGCATCGAAGTTGCGCCAGCGGCGCTGCGGGTCGAGCGCTGTAGAGCGCCGATTCAGAATCAGCGGCACGCGCTGCTCCGAAACGCCGCCGTGCGAGCGCAGCGGTGCATCGAGTGCGCCGAGGTCGTGGCGCGCCGCCGCGGTGCCGATCACGGTGGAGCGCTCGGAGACGACGACGATGTCGCCGATCCGGTCGGCCGGCAGCTCGAACTGCGCCGCGGCCTGCGCGCGCGTCCACACCGATTCGATGCCGCGCTGCGCCTCGATGCGCTTCACCAGCGAGGCGGTATCGACGTCGCCGGGCAGGTACACCGTCGCGAATGAGCCGAGCGCCCCGTGGTGTACCACGTACGGGTCGGTGATCGGCAGGATCACGCGGGCCTTGGCCGCGCCGAGCCAGTCGTCGAGCACGTCCTGCAGATAGATCACGTCGGGCTGTGCGTCCATGCGCGTCTTCGCGCTCATGCCGTGGTCGGCGGTGAGCGCGATCACGCAACCCATCGCATCGAGCTGGCCGAGGTAGCGGTCCATCATCCTGTAGAACGCATCGGCACCTGGCGTGCCGGGGGCGTGCTTGTGCTGCACGTAGTCGGTCGTCGAGAGGTACATCACATCGGGGCGGCGGCTCGCGCTGGACATCAGCTTCACGCCGGCCGCGAACACGAACTCCGACAGCTCGGCGCTGTACACCGAAGGCACCGGCATGCCGACCAGGTCGAGCACGTTGGCGATGCCGTTCTCGGCGATCGTTGCCTCGTCGGCCTTCTCGGCCGAGAAGCAGATGCCTTTCATGCCGTGGCCGAGCAGCTTGCGCAGCTTTTCCTTGGCCGTCACGACGGCGACCGTCTTGCCCGCGTCGGCCAGCGCCGCGAGCAGCGTGGGCGCGCGCAGCCACTTCGGGTCGTTCATCATCAATTCGGTGTTGGTCGCAACGTCGAACAGGTAGTTGCCGCAGATGCCGTGCACTGAGGGTGGAGCTCCGGTCACGATTGACAGGTTGTTCGGGTTCGTGAAGCTCGGGATCACGCAATCGGCGACCAGCACCGTGCCTTCGGCCAGCACCTTCTTGAGCCACGGCATCTGCCCGTGCGCGACGGCCTGGGCGATGTAGTCGGGCTCGCAACCGTCGACGCAGACGACGACGGTGGGACGGGTCGGAACCATGTAAGCGCGTGAGTTGACAGTGATCATCGGTTCGCTCTTCCCAGCGGATGCGCCTGCTGCTGGCGCAGGTTGTTCTTGATCGTGCGTTCCTTGCTTTCGATCACGTGGTCGAACATCGCTTTGCCCGCGGACTCGCGGTCGCCGGAGGCAATCGCCTTGACGATCTGCCGATGCTCGTTGGCCGAGATCGGCATCAGCCAGCCATCGGCCAGATTCAGGCGGCGGAACAGGCTCAGCTCCTTGATCAGCTTGCGGTAGATCGCGGTCAGCTTGCCGTTGCCGGCGAGCTCGACGAGCCGGTCGTGGAACTTCAGGTTCAGCAAGTGGTAGTTGTAGGCGTCTTTGGCCTTCACCGCCTGCTCCATCTGGTCGACCAGGCCGCGAATCTCCTTGAGCTGCGCGGGTGTGATGTTCTCCGCCAGGCGCCGGCCGACGAGTTCGTCCATCGCCGCACGCAGGTCGAAGATCTCGACCGCCTCGGTGATCGGGATGTCGCGAACGAACACGCCGCGGTTCTTCTCGGTGCGCACCAGGCCGGCCTCTTCGAGCATGCGGAAGGCTTCACGCAGCGGCCCACGCGACACGCCCAGGCGCGCCGCCAGCGCCACCTCGGTGAGCTTGGCGCCGGGCGCGAGTTCGCCGGAAAGGATCATGCGCTCGAGCTCGCCCTGCACCACGCTCGTCAGCGAGCTGGTTTGCAGCAGCGTGATGGTGGGGTGGGGGACAACGCTAGCGACCATGGGTGACGAGTAGATGACAGGCAATGTTTATTGTCAACAATTTTCAAGAAACAGTTGACGACAGTTTGAACGTCCCCCTAGACTGCCCATCAGCGACGGCCTTGTTCCTCCATTAGGCACGCGGCCTGCACCAACAATCGTTCCCCCCCCTCATCGTCAGGAGAGTTGCATGAATCTGGGTTCCATCAAGCCGGTGCTCGCCGCGCTGGCCTTGTTCGCCACCACGAGCGTGGTCGCGCAGAAGACACAGCTCACCGTCTACACCGCGCTCGAGACCGATCAGCTCAAGGCCTACGAGGCCGGCTTTAACAAGGTCAATTCCGACATCGAGATCAAGTGGGTGCGCGACTCGACCGGCGTGATCACCGCCAAGCTGCTCGCCGAGAAGGCGAACCCGCAGGCCGACGTCGTGATGGGCGTGGCCGCGAGCAGCTTGGCGCTGCTCGACACGCAAGGCATGCTGATCCCGTACGCGCCGCTGAACCTCGACGGCATCATGAGCCAGGCGTTCACGTCGAAGAAGCCGGTGCCCGACGATGCCGGGTTGGGCATCACGATCTGGCCCTTGTAGACCGGCTTGGTCAAGTCCTTCCATGTCTCGGGCTTCGGGATGTTCTTCTTCT
>JANYBE010000275.1 GCA_025360945.1 Rhizobacter sp.
ACCGGCTTGTCGTGCTCGACAAGGGCCGCATCGTCGAACAGGGCGATCACCGCAGCCTGCTCGCGCACGGCGGTCTCTACGCGCGGCTCTGGGCGCACCAGAGCGGTGGCTTCCTCGGCGAGGAAGACGACGACGAACCAGTGCTTGCCGCCGTGGTTGGCTAAGCTCTCGCGCGGCGCCGCAGCATCCGTACCAGGTAGGCGATGACCGCCACGTTGAGCGTCAGCGTGGCGGCCTTGGTCCAGCTCGGCTTGTGCAAGAGCTCGTAGACCTCGATCGGCACATAGATGCCGCCGCTGACCACGCCCAGCCACTCGGCCCAGCGGCGCTCGAACCACAGGCCGTAGCCCTCGGTCAGACGGATTGTCGAATACACAAGCGCCAGCGCCACACCGAGCCACAGGCGCGCGTCGGTCACGTGCTCGGCCGCGTCGAGAAATATGCCGGCGTAGTGCTCGGCGGGGTCGATATGCAGCCGGGTCACCAGCGACACCGCGACATGCGCGACGTCGCGGTGCAGCAGTGTCAGCAGGCCGAAGCCGGCACCGAGAACGATGATGCCCTTGAAGGCTTCCATCAGCGCGACGGCCTGCATCGCGCGGCGGTTTGAATCAATGTTCAAGGGCAGCCCTCGGGTTGGTGACGATCGGTAAGTTGTACAGCGAGTGCCGATGATTTCACACATGGGGACGGGTCCTCGCGTCAACAATGCCCCAGCTGATCGGAGCACGAATGACGCAACGGGATCGACGCACAGCGCTGATGACGCTTTCGGTGCTGTGGCTGGCCGCGTGCGGCGGTGGTGGGTCGGGGTCGGCCGTAATGACCTCGCCACCACTTTCGACTTCGCCATCGCCATCGCCATCGCCATCGCCATCGCCATCGCGGCCATCGCCGAACCCACCCAATGCGGCGCCTTCGCCCGCACCCACCAGCGCCAGCTACGGCAACTTCACCAGTGCCGCTGTCGGTGTCGGCGCGGCGTTGAACGGTGCCCTCGCGTTCCCGGCCAGTCATGCCTGGAACACTGACATCTCGGCGTCCGCGGTCGACCCGAACTCCGACGCGCTGATCTCCGGCATCGGTCTGGCCACCGGGCTGCACCCGGACTTCGGTGCCGGCCTGTACAACGGCTCGCCCATCGGCATTCCGTATGTCGTTGTCGCCGGCACGCAGACGCGCGTTGCGGTGACTTGGACGGCGTACGGCAGCGAGGGCGATCCCGGTCCATAACCGATCCCGGTGAGCGCGCCGGTCGAAGGCGCGCCCGACACGACCGGCGATCGCCACGTGCTGGTGATCGATCGCGACAACAACCGGCTCTACGAACTGGACCGTGCGTTCGTCAATGCCGACGGTTCATGGAACGCTGACAGTGGCAACAACGTGCGCCCGAGCGCGCAGCCCGGCTGGACGAGTGCCGACGCGGGCGGGTTGCCGATCTTCCCGGGGCTTGCGCGCTACGAGGAAGCCGCTCTCGGTCCCGGCGGCATCCGCCACGCGCTGCGCTTCACCGTGCAGCACTCGCGCCGCGAGTACGTGGCGCCGGCCTCGCACTGGGCCTCGTCGAACACTGGCACGAACCTGGTGCCCATGAGCATGCGCGTGCGCCTGAAGGCGAGCTTCGCCATTCCCTCGGGCTTCAGTGCCGAGACACGCGCCTTGCTGAGCGCGATGCAGAGCTACGGCATGATCGTCGCCGACAACGGTAGCAACTGGTACGTGAGCGGCGCGCCCGACGAGCGCTGGAACAACGACGCGCTGGTAAGCGAGCTATCGCAGGTGAAGGGCAGCGACTTCGAGGTCGTTCGGATGGACGGGCTGGTCGCCGGATAAACTGAGAGTGTGCTCTGATACAGGCATGAACTCACCGCGTCCGATCGTTCTGACCTTCCTCGCCGCGTATGGCGTGGTCCTCGCCGTGATGGGCGCGCTCGATGCCGTCTGGCTAGGCTGGCTCGCGATTGACTTCTACCGGCGCGAACTCGGGGCGCTGATGACGGACTCGGTGCGCGTCGTGCCGGCGGCGCTGTACTACCTGGGGTTCCCTGCGGCGATCGTCTTCCTGGCGCTCACACCGAAGCCAGGATCCCTCGGCAGCGCGGCGTTGCGCAGCGCGGTGCTGGGCACGGCGGCCTTTGGCGTCTATGACCTCACCAACCTCGCGACGCTGCGCGGCTACAGCGTGTCGATGACCATCGCGGACATGGCATGGGGAACGTTCGCGAGCGCGCTCGGCGGCTGCGCCGCGTACCTGCTCGTCATCGCGAAGCGGCCGCGCTGACGCGCCAAATCACGTTGCCGACATCGTCGGCCACCAGCAGCGCGCCGCGCTTGTCGATCGCCACGCCTACCGGCCGGCCATTGGCCTTGCCGTCGTCGCTCAGAAAGCCGCTCAGCACATCGATCGGCGCGCCGTTCGGGCGACCTGCCGCAAAGGGCACGAAGACGACCTTGTAGCCGCTGTGGGGCTTGCGGTTCCACGACCCGTGCTGACCCACGAACATGCCGCTGGCGAAGCGCGCCGGCAAGCTCGTTCCCGCGGACGCGGCCAGCCCCAGCGACGCGGTATGCGGCCCCAGCGCGTAGTCCGGCGCGATTGCCTTCGCGACCAGGTCGGGGCGCTGCGGTTGCACGCGCTCGTCGACATGATTTCCGAAATAGCTGTACGGCCAGCCGTAGAAGCCGCCGTCGCGCACCGAGGTGAGGTAGTCGGGCACCAGGTCGCTGCCGATCTCGTCGCGCTCGTTGGCAACCGTCCAGAGCACTCCGGTGGTCGACTCCCAGGCCATGCCGTTCGGGTTGCGGATGCCGCTGGCGAAGACGCGGTGCGCGCCAGTCGCGATATCAATCTCCCAGATCGCGGCCCGGCCGTCTTCGACGAACATGCCATTCTCGCCGACATTGCTGTTCGACCCAACGCTCGCGTAAAGCTTGTGGCCGTCGAGGCTGGCGAGGATGTTCTTTGTCCAGTGGTGGTTGATCGGCCCGGCCGGCAGATCGGCGACGCGCTGTCCCTGCGCATCGATGTGGGTCGCGCCGGTGGTGTACGGGTAGCGCACGATCCCGTCGGTGTTGGCGATGTAGAGCGTGTTGCCCACCAGCGCCATGCCGATCGGCGAGGCCAGGTTCTCGATGAAGACGCTGCGCGTTTCGGCCACGCCGTCGCCATCCGCATCGCGCAATAGCGTGATGCGGTTCGCACTGTTTGTGACGGCGCCGGCACGCTTCATCACCAAGCCCATCACCCAGCCGCGAAATCCCTTCGCATCATCGGGCTTGGGTGGCGCATTCGACTCGGCGACCAGCACGTCGCCATTGGGCAGCACGTACACCCAGCGCGGATGATCGAGGCCGGTGGCGAAAGCGTTCACCGCCGTACCGCTCGCCGCGGTTGGCATCGCCCCGGGCGCCCAGCCCCGGGCCGGTGCGATGTTGACCGTGGGCAGCAGCGTTTCGCTCGGTGCCGGCAGCGTCGGGTTCGGCCCGGTGCCGGCCGCGACCGGCAGGCGGGCCACGTCGCCGCAGGCGGCAAGGCCCAGAACTGCAAGCACGAGGGTCGGGGTCAGGGGTGCGCGGATCATGATCCTCACTCTCGCCCCGCGACGCAGCGGCGTCTGTAGTCCGGTGCCGCGTGCGGGCGTCGGCCCGCGTCGCACCGCGACGACTCAATCGGCCAGCAAACGCACTTTCACCTTCTTGCCTTTGACCTTGCCGGCGGCGAGCCGCTTTACCGCTTGGTCGGCGATCTGGCGGTCCACCGCGACGTAGGTCGAGAACTCATTTACGACGATCTTGCCGATCTGGCTGCCGTCGAACCCGGCCTCGCCGGTGAGCGCACCCAGCACGTCGCCGGGGCGGATCTTCTCCTTGCGCCCGCCCACGATGTGCAGCGTCACCATCGGCGGCTGCAGACGACCGCCCGCTGCGGGCGTCAGCTCGGCGAGCGGATGCCAATCGGTCTCGGTGCCCTGCACCTGCTCGATCTTGCCGACGCTGCCCATCTCGTCCAAGCTGGCCAAGCTCAATGCGAGGCCTTGCGCGTCGACGCGCCCGGTGCGGCCGATGCGGTGGATATGCACCTGCGGGTCGGGTGTGATGTCGACATTGATCACCGCTTCGAGCTGCGCGATGTCCAGTCCGCGCGCCGCGACGTCGGTGGCGACCAGCACCGAGCAGCTGCGGTTCGCGAACTGGATCAGCACCTGGTCGCGGTCACGCTGCTCGAGTTCGCCGTGCAGCGCGCTTGCCGAGAAGCCTTGCGCGGCCAGCACGTCGGCGAGGTCACGGCACTGCTGGCGCGTGTTGCAGAACGCAATCGTGCTGACGGGCCGAAAGTGCGCGAGCAGCAGAGCCACGGCGTGCAGCCGTTCGTTGTCACGCACCTCGTAAAAGCGCTGTTCGATCTTGCCCGCCGCGTGCTGTGAGTCCACCTTCACGGTCTTCGGCGTGCGCATGAACTTCTGGCTCATCTCGGCGATGCCGTCCGGATAAGTGGCCGAGAACAGCAGGGTCTGGCGCTGCTTCGGGCATTGCTTGGCGATCGTCGCGATGTCGTCGTGAAAGCCCATGTCAAGCATGCGATCGGCTTCGTCGAGCACCAGCGTCTTTAGGTCGCCCAGCACCAGCGTGCCCCGCGTCAGGTGGTCAATGATGCGACCCGGCGTGCCCACGACGATATGCGCGCCGTGCTCCAGGCTCGCGCGCTGCGTATGCATTGGCGCGCCGCCGCACAGCGTCAGCGTCTTGATGTTGTCCTCGCTGCGCGCCAGGCGCCGCACCTCGGTCGCTACTTGGTCGGCGAGTTCGCGGGTCGGGCACAGCACGAGCGCTTGCACCGCGTTGTTCGGGCGATCCAGCGTGGCCAGCAGCGCGAGCGCGAACGCGGCGGTCTTGCCGCTGCCTGTCTTGGCCTGCACGATCAGATCGTGTCCGGCCAGCGCGGTCGGCAGGCTTGCGGCCTGCACCGGCGTCATGGCCAGGTAGCCGAGCTGCGTCAGATTGGCAAGCTGGGCGGGCGCCAGCGCAAGGGCGCTGAAAGCCTGCTTCGAGTCGAGGATGTCGGGTGCGTCGGTCATCCCCGATTATCGGTACAGCGTTGTAGCTGACATGCACATTGGAATTTCACTGACACGACCCATCGAAACGACCCGACATCAGTGCGCACTGGCGCCGCCGATAGTTCAATCACGCGCCGATCGCACCGCAGGAGCCGAAAAATCATGAACGCTTCATACGAAATCAGATTCCAGTCCTTGTTCCACGAGGGCAGGGCACTCTCGTTTCCCTGTGACGAGCAAGGCCATGTTGCGATGGATTCACTCAGCGACCGGGCACGCGAGAACTATCTCTACGCGCGCGCAGTGATCGGCCGCGAATACGCCTACCCGATGGTGCGACCGGCGCTGGCGCACTGAGCCACAACAGACCTCAACGTGACGCGTTTCGTGCGCGCACGAAGCGCTGAATATCCTCGAAGCTCACGCGCCCGCTGCGCGTCGTGTCGATCCGGTCGAACTCCCGCACCACCATCGTCCAGCCCGCGCGCGCCGCCTGCACGCGCGTCAGGCTCGCGCTGCGCGATGTATCCGCAGCGTCGAAGATCTCACGTAACTTCTGCTCGACCTTGGCCTGCAGCGCTGCGCCCGACGGCGAAGCCTGTGTGGGCGGCTTGCGCAGGGCTTGCGGTAGGTAGGGATCGCCGCCCTGCGGCAATTCGGCCGGCGACGGCGCGGCCACTGCAGTCGCGGCCACCAGCATCAGCGCGATGAAACCCGTGGTGCGCAACTTCGTCATGGTGCCCCCGTGATGAAGCGAACCAGGTCGGCCTTGAGCAAGGGCCGCGAACCGTCGTCGAGGTAGGTCATGTGACCGCCCGGATAGACCTTGATCTGAACGCCCGGCGTGCTGCCCATGCGTGCCAGATCGAGCTCGGTCTGGCGGAACGGCGTGGCCAGGTCGTGATAGCCGTTGAGCGAAAGCACGCGCAAGGCCGGCCGCTGCGCCAGCGCGGTCGCGAGATCGGGGATCGTGTCGGGCAGCGAGCGGCCATCGTGCGCGAAGTCCCAGCTGTTGATCGCGCCGCTGAGCATCGTGTAGGTCGATGCGTTGGCGTAGCGCAGCTCGTTGGCCAGATGCGCGCGTTGCGCCGAGGTGAATGGCGCACTGATGACACTGGACGACGGGTCACCGCCGGCCGCGAGTGCGCTCGTGCTGGCGGCTGCAACGCGCGCGTCGTAGCGCCCCATCAGCTGTCCGGGCAGCGTCAGGCTGCGATAGCTCGTCGGGTCCAGGTTCGGCTTGGCGCTCCACAACCCACGCGGTGCGCCGGTGCGGGCCACGAGCGCCTCGAGCAGCGTCGCACCGGGCGCTGTACCGGCGCCGAGGAACGCGGCCACGGCCGGTGTGTACTGTGTGTCGGTGAAGTCGCGCAGCTGCTGCGCGAGTACGTCGGTGTTGGTCGGTTGCGGCGTCAGCAGCCCGAACCACGCGCCTGCCATGCCGTAACTCGGCAGGTAGCCCGCGCATGAGACCTGGCCGGGGTCGAACAGGCCGCAGTTGCTGTTGTAGTCGAGCACCGACGAGTTCAGCACGATGCCATCCAGCCGCATGCCATTCGTGACCATCAGGTTCGCCAATACCGCGCTGCGCGTCGCGCCGTACGACTCGCCGTACAGAAAGGTCGGCGAGTCGGCACGCTGGTTCGCCGCCACGTAGCGGGTGATGAAGTCGCGCATCACGCTGGCGTCGGCGTCGACGCTCCAAAAGCTCTGGTTTGTGGCGGGCGCGATGGCCTCGGAAAAGCCAGCACCGACCGCATCGACGAACACCAGATCGGCCGTGTCGATCAGGCTGTCGAGGTTATCGACGAGCTGGAACGGCGAGGGTACCGAGGTCGACGGATCGTTGGTCACGATGCGCCGTGGGCCGAACGAACCGAGGTGCAGCCACACCGTCGCCGAGCCGGGGCCACCGTTGTAGAAGAAGACCAGCGGGCGTGTCGCGGCGCTCGCGCCGTCGGCCGTGTACGCCACGTAGAACATCGACGCCTTCGGCGCGCCGCTGGCCGCCTCACCGGTGCTCAAGTGACCGGCGGTGGCGGTGTAGGCGACGCTGCGGCCGGCGAGCGTGAGCACGTGGCTCGTCACGGCCGCGCCTTCGAGCGCCGAGGGCAGCGATGCCCCCGGCGCGGACGAATAGGCGGTGTTGTCGGTGAAGCCCGGCCCGGAAGCGATCGGCGAAGTGACGGGCGTGCTGTCCGACGGCACGCGC
>JANYBE010000429.1 GCA_025360945.1 Rhizobacter sp.
GGTCCAGGATGCCCTGGAAATCGAGCGACCCGGCGATGCCCTGCTGCACGCTGTTGATCACCGCGAGCTCGGCGTTGCGTGCTTCGGTTTCTTTCAGCAGCCGCTGGGTCTCGTCGAACAGACGCGCGTTCTCGAGCGACACCGCGAGGCTCGCCGCCAGGGTCTGCAACAGCCCGAGCTCGGACGGGCCGAAGGCGTTCTCGCGCTCGTGATTCTCCAGCACGATGAGGCCGAGGAAGCCCTGCGGCCCGACGATCGGCACATGCGCGGCGCACCGCGCGGTGTCGGTTCCGGCCGTGGCGGCGAGCTGCCAGCGCGCGAAGTCGGCCGCATCGCTGACCACGCACTGCTCGCCGGCGAACAAGGCTTTCCACAGCGGTTTGTCCGGGTTGGGGAAGTACGGGCGGTGGTGCAAGCGCACGCCGTGCTCGTAGATGTACATCGGCACCACTTCGCCGGGCTCCTTGCCCTTCAGGTGGATCGCCATGTCGCCGCTGGCGAAGACCTCGCGGAGCCTGTCGCCCACCACATCGACGATGCCCTGGAAGTCCAGCCGCTCGCTCATCGAGCGCTGGATGCCGTTGATCACCGCCAGCTCGGCGGCGCGCCGGCGTTCGGCCTCGAAACTTTTCGCATTGAGCAAGGCCACCGCCATGCCGGCGGTCACCGTCTCGATCAGGCGGATCTCGGACGGCCCGAACGCGTCGTCGCGTTCATGGTTCTCCACGAACACGTTGCCGAGGAAGCGCTCGCCCGAGAGCATCGGCACGGCGACAATGCTGCGCGCGCGGTCCGTGCCCTCGACCCCGGCCAACAGGCCGGACTCCTGCTCGGCGAAGTTGTTGAAGACCAGGCTGCGGCGATCTCGCATCAGCCTCTCGTAGTAGCCGCCGGGGCGCGGTCTGATGGGCGGCAGATCGTGCAGGCGCACGCCGTGCTCGTAGGCGTAGAGCCAGTTTCCCTGCCTTGCCGCGTCGTCCCACCACACGAAGCTCAGGTCGCCGGTGGCAAACACCTCGCGCAGCTTGTCGCCGACCACCTCGACGATGGCCTGGAAGTCCAGTGCCGCACCGACCGCCTGCTGGATGCTGTTGATCACCGCCAGCTCCGCGTTGCGCTGCTCAGTCTCCTTCAGCAGCCGCTGCGTCTCGTCGAACAGGCGCGCGTTCTCGAACGCGACGGCGAGGCTGCTGGTGAGCGTTTCCAGCAGCCGCACGTCGGCATCGGTGAAGGCCTCGAAGCGCTCGACGTTTTGGATGCTGACGTAGCCCCTGACCGCGTCACCGACCACCATCGGCACGAAGACCACCGACTTGGGCATCGGCGTGTTGCCGATCGGCTTGGCCTCCAAGCGATCCGCGGTCTCCTGCGTCACGTGGTTGTTGAGCAGCGTCTGGCGCGTGGCGATCAGGTGGCGGCGCAGACCGTTGAGCGGGCGCGGCGGGTCGTCGGCGTAGACCCCCTTTTCCCAGATGTAGCTGAAGATCTCGACCTGCTTTTCATGGTCGAACAGGCCGATCAGCACCGACTGCGCGTCGAACACGTCGCGCACCTTGTCGCCCACGAGCTTGTGGATAGCCTGCACGTCCAGTTTGGACGCCAGCGCCGCCTGCACACTGTTGATGATCGCCAGCTCGGCGGCGCGCTGTTCGCTCTGCTTGAACAGGCGCTGTGTCTCGTCGAATAGCCGGGCGCTCTCGAGTGCGACGCCCATGCTCGCCGAGACCGTGCTCAGCAGCCGGACTTCCGCGTCGCCGAAGGCGCTTTCACGCTCGTGGTCCTCGAGCAAGATCATGCCGAGCGCGCGCGCGCTGCCCACGATCGGGACGGCGACGATCGAATGCGCCTGGTCGGTGCTGGGTTGCGCCGAGACGCCGTGCGCGGCCTGTTCGGCGCGCGAGTTCAGCAGGTTGATCGTGCGCTCGCGCAGCAGCTTGAGTTGCACCGGCTGGGGCGGGCGGGGCGGCATGTTCAGTCGCACACCGTGCTCGAAGGCGTAGAGCTGATGCAGCAGGTTGGCCTCTTCGTCCCACCAGCGAATGCTTATGTCACCGGTTCTGAACACCTCGCGCAGCTTGTCGCCGACAACGTCCACGATGGCCTGGAAGTCGAGCTTGGCGGCCATGCCCTGCTGGATGCTGTTGATCAGCGCCAGCTCGCCTGCGCGCTGCTCGACCTGCGCGGTGCGCTCGGCGACCTTGCGCTCCAGCCCCTCGGTGGCGCGCAGGTTGGCCAGCGCCACGGCGGCCTGCGCGGCCAGCGTGGCGAGCAGGTCGCGGTCGCTGTCGTGGAAGCGGCCGAACAGGCCGTCGATGTCGGCGTAAACGAAGCCCAGCAACTGATGTTGGGCGATCAGCGGCACTGCCAGGCAGCTGCGCTGATCGACCGCGTCGGCGCCCTCGGGCCCATGCCTCAACCTGGGTGCCCGGGTGCGCTGCGCCTCGTCCAGCCAGGGAGTGATCGCGGTCAGCAGCGCCGCGGCATCCTCGCCCGGCGGCAGCGACGCGGCAGCGATGCGCAGACCTTGGGGCCCATCGCCCAGCAACAGCAGCACACGCTCGGCGCCGCAGAGCTCGGCAGCTTCCTCGACCACGAAGTCGATGAACGCGGCCTCCGTCGGCAGCTCGTTCAAGCGAAGGCCTGTGTCGACGAGGCGTTCGAAGGGTTCGCTCGGGCTGGTGCTGGCATTGAGGTGCGGCAAGGCGTCGTCGGCCGCCAGCCCCCGGCGCCGTGCTTCCTCGCGCCAGGCCGCGATCACCTGGCGGTGGGCCTCGACCTGGTTGAACCAACTGCGGCGCAGGCCTTCGTCGCTGAGCGTGGCCACGCCGTCGCAGATGAATCGGTAGGCCTGTTCCAAGGGCGCGAGCGCCGCTGCCTCGCGACCGATCGCGCGCAGCGCCTGGGCTTGCGCCCACCAGGCCGGCACCGGTGAGGCCATCCCGAGCAGCGTGGTCGATTCGCGCGCAGCGATCAGCTCGACTGCGCGCTTGGCCGCGGCCAGCGCCTGGCGCGGCTTGCCCGATTGCAACCAGGCTCGTGCCAACGAGCTCAACGAGACGATCTCGAAGCTCGTGTCCGGCTCGCCGTGGATCGCATCCACCGCGGCTTGCGCACATTGGCGCCAGCGCTTCAGATCGCCGTGGATCGCGGCCACCAAGGCGTCGCTGTGCAAGATCATCCAGTCGAAGATGCGGTTGGCGAGGCCTTCGTTGAGCCGGGCCACCTCGTCGCGCCACACGCGCGCGCCGTCGACGTTGTGCAACAAGGCCTCGAGCGACGCCACGATGCCGGCGGTCAGCGCCCGCGATGCGGGGTTCTGGCTGTGCGCCTCGGCCTCGAGCACTGCCAGCGCCATGCGCCGGGCGCGCCTGTAAAGACCCATTGCCGCATAGGCCAGTGCCAGGTTATGGCGGATGCCTTGCTGGCGCTCGACATAGCCCGCGGCCCCGAACGCGGCCAGCGATTGCTGCAAGCCCCGCAGACGGATCGCGACGTCGGGGTGCCCACGCCAGACCAGGTTGCAGGCGCTGCCCAGGCCGACGCGGTCACCGGTCTGCTCGGCCAGCGCCAGTGCGCGCGCCGCGGCCTGCTCCGATTCAGTCTTGCGCCCGAGGCCCGACAAGGCGCAGGCCTGCGACCATAGCGAGCGTCCCTGCCAGACCGCGTCGCCGATCCGCTCGAACAACGCGGTCGCCTGCTCGACGTGGTGCAGACCGGCAGCGTCGTCGCGTTCGCGCCATTCGGCTTCGGCCAGGCGGAATAGGCTCAATGCCTCGAGCCCAGCGTCACGCGCCTTGCGCGCCGCGACCAACGCGGAGCGGGCCTCGCGGGCCGCAAGCTTGCAGTCGCCCATACGGACCTGCACCAGCGAAAGCCGGCACAGCGCACGCGACGTCGACGCAGCGTCGCCGAGCCTTCTCGCCAGTGCCTGCATCGCATGGCCATCGGCCAGCGCGGCCGCGAAGTCGCCGATGGCGATGAAGCTTTCGGCACGCAGATCGAGCCACTCGATCTGCGCTGCGCCGGCAGAGGAATCCGCCGCGGTCAAGACCGCGGTGGTGAGTTCGATGGCGCCCTGATGGCGGCCTGCCCAGGCCAGATCGGCGGCACGCGCCAGCGTGGACTCCGGGCGAGGGCGGGACTCAGCCATTCGGCACATGCTTTCCGCGATCAGGGTTGATGCGCGGTCCGCGCACACGGCGTGGAGTCTAGCGGCGAAGCGGCGCGTTCAGCGCACGGCCGTGGTCACCGTCGCAATCGCCACAGTTTGCGCCGTCACGCGCGCCGGGAGCTTGGCCTGCGCATCCTTGGCCTGTGCAACTGCGGGTGCACTGGCGTCGAACTCGACGCTCACCATGGCGCTGCCGATCGAGATGACAATGGCGACGATGGTGGCCAAGGCCATGAGGCTGAACTTGTCGTCGAGGCGGGTGCGCTTCATGTTCATGGTGTGCTCCGGTAGTCCCTGGATCGTTCGTCGACGTCTCGCATCAACGTGAATCCAATGTAGGTCTGTCTCACCACGCGCGCAGCGGCGTTGTTCACAACGTCGATGTGACTTATTCACACGGCCCAGGAGGCGGAAGCGGAATGGCACTTTCGGAGATGGCTGCGCAGGCAAGCACGGGGGTGGCGACCTACTTGGCGACAGTGATGAGTTCGCCGATCCAGATCGTGGCCACGCTGGCGGGCGCGCTGGGCATCGCCCTGGTTGTGTCGGGGGCACTCACGCGAACCATGCTGCCGCTGCGCTGGCTGGTGGTGGGCAGCGACGCATCAATGCTGGTGTTCGGCGCACTGCACCCGTCGACGATCACGATGGTGGTCGCGGCCTGCTTGTTGCCGATCAACCTGTTCCGTGCCGTCGAGGTGACGCGCCTCACGCGCCGTGTGGCGCGGGCCCAGGCCGATGCCGATCTGGCCGGGCTCTGGCTCAAGCCCTACATGAAGCCGCGCAAGCTGAAGGCGGGGCAGGTGCTATTCAACGAAGGTGACGAGGCCGACCGGATGTACCTTCTGGTCGACGGCAAGCTCGAGCTGGTCGACCTGGGCAAGCCGCTCGAGCGGGGGCGCATCTTCGGCGAGATCGCGCTGTTCTCACCCACCCGGCGGCGCACGCACACGGCGCGCTGCGTCACGGCATGCACCGTTCTCGAGATCCACGAGAGCACAGTCAAGCAGCTCTATTTCCAGAACCCCGCATTCGGGTTCCATCTGATCGAGCTGCTGGCCGGCCGGCTGAGCGCCGACATCGAGCGCGGGCGGGCGACGCGCTGAGGGTCAGCTCGGGACGAGCCCGGCATGCAGGGCTGCGATGGCCTCGGTCAGCTTGGCCTTGGCCAGCACCCGGCATTGCTCCTCGCTGGCGCCGGCCTGCATGCCGAAGACCGTGGCGGTCATGGACGGCTGGAACACCAGCGACTTGCCGCTGCGCGGCAGCATCATCGCGCGCGCGGTGACGATGCAGACCTTGGCGTCGTCGAACCCGCCCTCGACTTGGCTCACGAAGCCCCAGCGCGCGACCGGATAGAGCTTGATCAGCTTCGGGGAAAAGCTCTCCTTCCACAGCGCTATGGCAGTGGGCTTGTCGATCAACGTGGCGCTGGAGTGATCAAGCGCGAGCGGCGCGGCGGGCGCCGCGAAGGTCATCGACGCGCTGATCGTCATCGACAGTGCAGTAAGCAGGCGGGCAGCGGACATGGGACTCCTTCGAGAGGTCGTTACGTGGATTGTGTCGGGGGAAAGCAGGTCGCGGTCACCAGGCCGCGGGTGGATTCTTGAGCAGCACGATGCGGCCGCCCTGGACGCTCAGGTAGCCGCCCAGGCTGAGCTCCTTGAAGATGCGGCTGACCATCTCGCGCGAGGCGCCGACACGATCGGCGATCTCCTGCTGCGTCAGGCGCTGCGGCACGGCACGGTGCGCGCCTTCGGCGACCGCCAGCTTCTGCAGCAGCCCGACGACGCGGCCGTATACGTCGTCCAGCGCCAGGCTCTTCACGCTGTCGGTGAGCGTACGCAGGCGCAGGATCAGATTGCGAATCAGGTGCAGCGCGAAGTCCGGGTGGGTCGCGATGAACTCGCGCAGGTTCGCACCGGTCACGAGGGCGCAGGTGGTCGGCTCGAGCGTTATCACCGAGGCGCTACGCACACCGCCGTCTAGCGGCAGCTCGCCCACATACTCTCCCGGTCCGTGCTGATTCAGGCTCACCTCCTTGCCCGACTCGTTTCCCGCATAGACCTTGACCCGCCCCGACAGGATGATGAAGAGTGTGTCGGCCACATCGCCTTCGTTGATCAGCACGGTGTGGGCCGGATAGCGCTTGACGCCGCCGGTCGAGGCGATCTCTCGCAGCAGCGTGTCGTTCAGGATTGCGGAGTCGGCAATGGGCGGCGTCACACCGGCATTCTGACGCAACTCGTCAGCCCGGCGGCGACCCGCGCGTGTCGTCCTCGTCGCTCCAGCCGCCCCGCACCTGGCGCTTCGCGGCCTGTTCGCGCTCCTGCGCGAACTGTTCCTCGAGCTGCTGACGGCCCAGTTTGGCCGCGGCCAGCACCTTGTCGGCGTCCTTTCGGTGCGGTGCCATCTTCAGCAGCACCTCGATGTTGTGGCGCCGAAAACGCAGCGCCAGCGTGCGCGCCTGGTGACGCTCCCAGCCGAGCTGCTCGAGCACGCTGCGCGCGCTCATCAGCGCCGAATCGAGCGTCTCGCGTTCGATCAGCGTGACGCCCAGGTCGAGCAGCTCGAAATAGTGCTGCACATTGCGAGCGCGGGCCACGATCGTGAGGTTCGGGAAGTTCTCGCGCACCATCTTCGCGACCTCCACGCTTTGCTCGACGTCGTCGATCGCGAGCACCAGCACCTTCGCGGTCGCGGCGCCGGCGGTGCGCATCAGGTCGAGCCGCGTCGCATCGCCGTAGAACACGCGCCAGTCGAAGCGGCGCATCGCCTCGATCTGCTCGGCATCGGTGTCAAGCACCGTGGGGTGGATGCCGTTCGCAAACAGCATGCGGCCGATGACCTGACCGTAGCGGCCGAAGCCGGCGATGATCACCGACTGATTCTGCGGCTCGTCGATCTCGGGCAGGCCTGCGCGCGCGTGGCCGGCGAGCAGAGGGATTAGCCACTTGTCGGCGGCGACCAGCAGCAGCGGCGTGATCAGCATCGAGATCGCGACCGCGGCGACCAGCAGCGACGAGACCTTCGCATCGATCACGCCGGCCTGCGCGGCGGTCTGGAACACGACGAAGCCGAACTCGCCACCCTGCGCGAGCAAGATGATGAAGACTGGCCGCTCGGGCCTGGGCAGCGGCATCGCGCGGCCCATGCCCCACAGCACCGCGGCCTTGAGCAGCAGGAAGCCGATCACGACAGCGGCGATCAGCAGCGGCTGTGCGATCACCACGGCGAAGTCGATGCTCATGCCGACCGCGATGAAGAACAGGCCGAGCAGCAGGCCCTTGAACGGCTCGATGTCGGTCTCGAGCTCGCGCCGGTACTCGCTCTCGGCCAGCAGCACGCCGGCGAGGAAGGCGCCCAGCGCCATCGACAGACCGACGAGCTGCATCAGCGCCGCGGTCGCGACCACGAGCAGCAGCGACGCGGCAGTGAAGATCTCGGGCGTCTTGCTGTTCGCGATCCAGCGCAGCGCGGGGCGGATCAGCAGCCGCCCGCCGAGCACGATCGTGGCGATCACCGCGAGCGCCTTGGCCGCGCCGATCCAGCCGCTTCCGTCGGCGTGTGCCCGCGCGGTCGCGAGCAGCGGCAGCAGCGCGAGGATCGGGATCGCGGCAACGTCCTGCAGCAGCGCGACGCTGAGCACACCCTGGCCCGAGGTGGTGTTCATCAGGCTGCG
>JANYBE010000326.1 GCA_025360945.1 Rhizobacter sp.
CGCAGTCGTCTGGTCGCGGCAGTGGTGCCGACCATCTCCGGCCCGGTGTTTCTCGAGACGGTGCAGTCGCTGACCGAGGAACTGGCCGAGCGCGGCTACCAGCTGATGCTGGGCCAGGCCGGCTACGCCGGTTCGCGAGAGGATGCGCTGCTTGAGGCCATCATCGGCCGCCGCCCCGACGGCATCATCCTGACCGGCATCATGCATTCGGCCGAGGGCCGCAAGCGCCTGTTGGCGGCCGGCATTCCGGTGGTCGAAACCTGGGATCTGACGCCGACACCGATCGACATGCTGGTCGGTTTCTCGCACGTCGATGTGGGTCGCGCCGTGGCGCAGTTCCTACATGCCAAGGGTCGGCGCCGCTTCGCGGTGGTAGGCGGTGACGATGAACGCGCGAAGCGGCGCCACGATGCGTTCCAGGCCGCGGCGCGCGCGTTGAGGTTGCGCGCGCCGCGGGTCGTCGTCGTGCCGGCACCGACGACGCTCAAGAGCGGGCGCGGTGCGCTGGCCGAACTGATGGGCGTCTGGGCCGACATCGATGCCGTGTTCTGCAGCTCGGACCTGCTTGCGCTCGGCGTGATGACCGAAGCGCATGCGCGCGGCATCGGGGTGCCCAAGCAGCTCGCGATCGTGGGCTTCGGCGACCTCGATTTCGCCGCCGACCTGCACCCGGCGCTCACCACGGTTCGCATCGACGGCACCGCCATCGGCCGCCAGGCGGCGCGCTTCATCGTCGACCGCGCGGAAGGGCGCGGCGTCGAGCAGCGAATTGTCGACATCGGCTTCGCTATCGTCGACCGCGACAGCGTCTGATCGCGTCTGACTTCGAGGCGGTTCGGCTTGAAGTCCGGGCTGACCGACGCTATCATTGCGCGGCAAATGGTAGCGCTACCTTTTGTGGATCGAAAACCCACCACGGATTTCAAGCATGTCCCCTTGTCCTGAACACAGCACCGGCACGCCGCGAATCATGACGTTGCGCGTCGTGCCCGTCGCTGGGCGCGACAGCATGCTGCTCAACCTGAGTGGTGCGCATGGCCCGTTCTTCACCCGCAACCTGCTGATCCTCACCGACAGCGCGGGCCACACCGGTGTGGGCGAGGTGCCAGGCGGCGAGAAGATTCGCCGGACGCTCGAAGACGCCGGTGCGCTCGTCGTCGGCGAGTCCATCGGCACGCATCAACGCGTGCTGCAACGCGTGCAGCAACAGTTCGCCGACCGCGACGCCGGAGGCCGCGGGCAGCAGACCTTTGATCAGCGCACCACGATCCACGCCGTCACCGCAATCGAATCGGCGCTGCTCGATCTGCTCGGCCAGCACGTCGGCGTGCCGGTCGCTGCCTTGCTCGGCGAGGGCCAGCAGCGCGACACGGTCGAGATGCTCGGCTATCTGTTCTATGTCGGCGACCGCGACAAGACCGACCTGGCGTATGCACGCGAATCCGACGCCGCCGACAACTGGCTTCGCCTGCGTCACGAGAAGGCGATGACGCCCGAAGCGATCGTGCGTCTGGCCGAGGCGGCGCACGCGCGGTACGGTTTCAACGATTTCAAGCTCAAGGGTGGCGCACTGCGCGCCGAAGAAGAGATCGAGGCGATTGAGGCGCTGCACGCGCGCTTCCCGCAGGCGCGCGTCACGCTTGACCCGAACGGCGGCTGGCTGCTGAAGGACGCGGTCCGGCTGATGCGCGACATGCGCGGCGTCGTCGCGTATGCCGAAGACCCTTGCGGTGCCGAAGACGGCTTCTCGGGTCGCGAGGTGATGGCCGAGTTCCGCCGCGCGACCGGTTTGCCGACGGCGACCAACATGATCGCGACCGACTGGCGCCAGCTGAGCCACGCGCTTGCGCTGCAGTCGGTCGACATCCCGCTCGCCGACCCGCACTTCTGGACCATGGCCGGATCGGTTCGCGTGGCGCAGACCTGCCGCGACTGGGGCCTGACCTGGGGCTCGCACTCGAACAACCATTTCGACGTGTCGCTTGCGATGTTCACCCACGTCGGTGCCGCCGCGCCGGGCAAGGTCACGGCGATCGACACGCACTGGATCTGGCAGGACGGGCAACGTCTCACGAAAGAGCCGTTCCAGATCAAGGGTGGGCTGGTCGACGTCCCGAAAAAGTCCGGCCTCGGTGTCGAACTCGACATGGTCGAGGTCGAGAAGGCGCACCAGCTCTACAAGCAGCACGGTCTGGGTTCACGCGACGACGCGACGGCGATGCAGTACCTGATCCCGGGGTGGACGTTTAACCCCAAACGCCCAGCGCTCGACCGCTGAAGGCGACAACCACAATACGAACGCAGACAACGATGAATACCTTGAACGCCACCGGCGCCGGCGCGCCGGTGGCAGCCACAGATACGTCGCGAAACTGGATCACGAACACCTACGGTTGGTCGTACGTGTTCTATTTCATGGGAGTGGGGTCGCGGTGATCAGCTACTTGTTCGTCGTGGGCGAGAGCAAGCGCGTCGTGTTAGTCAAGGCCTGACCCGCGACGCCCACTGGCCACCCGTTTTCACGAAAGACTCCATCATGTCCGACGCCGTCACCTCCGCCCACGACGAACAAGTAGCTGATCACCGCGACCCCACTCCCATGAAATAGAACACGTACGACCAACCGTAGGTG
>JANYBE010000361.1 GCA_025360945.1 Rhizobacter sp.
AACCCCTTCGTCACGGTGCGCGAGTCCTCCCTGTACCGGCTGATCGCGCTGGCGCGCGACTTCAAGCGGCTGAACCACCGCATGCACAACAAGCTGTTCATCGCCGACGGCGCGATGGCCGTGGTCGGCGGCCGCAACCTGGCAGACGAGTACTTCCTGCGCGGCAAGCAGGGCAACTTCATCGACTTCGACCTGATCCTCAGCGGCACCGTAGTGCGCGAGCTCAGCGGCTGGTTCGACCTCTATTGGAACAGCACCCAGGTTTACCCGGTGCGCGAAATCACGCTGGCCTCGGGCCGCGCGCCGACGAGTGACGATGCGGCTCGCGCGCGCTTCGATTCAGCGACCGCCTACGACCACCGGCCCGACACGCCCGCGACTCCCGACGCGTTCGGCGCGCCGGCCATCAGCACAGCGATCGCGCAGCACCGATTGCAGCTCCTCGCTGCGCAGAGCTCGGCCTTCGCCGATTCACCGAACAAGATCGACCCGGCGAACTTCAGCATCGCTGTCGACGACACGCTGACTCACCGCTTCCTTCAGCTGCTGAGCGAGACGCACTCAGAGGTACACCTGTTCTCGCCCTACTTCATTCCCGGTAAGGAAGCGCTTGAGCGCATCACGCAACTGCGTGCCGATGGCGCGGCCGTGCACGTCGTCACCAACTCGCTCGCCGTCAGCGACGAACCGCTGGTTAGCATCGGCCTGGAGCGCCACCAGGTCGAGCTGCTGAAGATGGGCGTCGACCTGTACGAGCTCAGCTCCGAGCGGCTCAAGCTCGACCGCACGCTCAGGGGCCTGCTCGGTACCTCAACCGGCCGCTTGCACGCGAAGCTGGCCTTCATCGACCGCAAGATGATGCTGGTCGGTTCGATGAACCTGGACCCGCGCTCGTCGCGCATCAATACCGAGATCGGCGTGCGCGTGCTCAGCCCCAGGCTGGCGGAGATGGTGCTGGAGGCCTTCAAGGTAGACGAGTTGAACGGCGTCTACCAGGTCAAGCTGCGGCAAAACGGCGCCGGCGTGCGCTGGATCGCGGTGGACGGCGACACCACGGAAGAACTCGACATCGAACCCGACACGAGCGTGTGGCAGCGCATGCGGCTGATGGTGCTGTCGTGGTTCGTGCCCGAGAGCCAGCTGTAGGGCTTCCGGGCGCATGATTTAGAATGCGTACCGACGGGCCTCCTCGCATGGAAGCGCGGCCAACCGGGTCAGGTCGGGAACGAAGCAGCCCCAACCGTTGCAACCAGTGCCGAGATCAGGCTCGTCAACCCAATGCGGCCGCACCGCCGCCCGAAGGCCGCAGCGCCCCCTCGGGGGTCGTGAACGAACTGGCTTTAGGCTCGATCGTTCGCGTCAAGAAGCCTGCTTGAACGCCATCACCGCCTGATTGCGCAAGGTGCGCAGGAGCGAAAGCTCCTTCTCGCCCAGCTCGATCCCGCCCGCCACCGCCTTGTCGGCGTAAATCAGTGCGAACGGTGCACCTTTCATCTGCATCGGCAGCAACAGGAATGCGGGCGCGTTGACGTGCTTACAGTACCAGGCCGGCAGACGCGCATGGATGTTGGCCACGGTGGCGTCCTTGATCAGCGTGTCGGCACCCTTCGCGCAGACGGCGGTGAACAGGTCGGTGGCGGAGGCCAGCGGCACCTTGAAGTTTGCGGCGACGCGCTCGGCGTCGTCCCCCAGGCCGAAGCGCCCGCTCAGCATCTGCGTCTTTGGGTCGCGCAGACAGAATACGATGCGGCGAAATCCGAGCGCGCGGTACATGGTCTCGAGAATCATGCGCAACACATCGTTGAGCTTGAAGTTCTCGACCATCGAATTGGTGATGTCCTGGATGCCTGCTGCAAGCACCTCGGCGGCATTCTCGAGCGCGGTGCGTGGCGGGGTCTGCTCCAGCGTGACGGTGGCGTGCAGCTCGTGCGGTGTCAGCGAATCGTGCCCTTCGTCGCGAGCCGCCGGGATCGTCTGCGCGCCTTGCGCCCCGCCGGCCTTGGGCGTCGCGAACAGGCGCCGTGCGGGCGATTGCGCCGACACCTGCAAGTTCATCGCCTGCGCCATCTGCGCGAGACGTTGCTGGGCCGTGGCCGATGCCGCCTCGATGCGTGCGGCGCTCAGGCCGAGCGTGCGTGCGTAGCGCTTGGCCACATCGGCGACGCGCGCCGCGGCGACCTCGGGTGCTGACCGCAGCAAGGTATCGGTGATCTGGTTCGAGGCGAACGCGAGCCAGCGCAATTGCTCGGCGTTGTCCTTGGGCTCACGCGTCGGCGCGTCGCCCTTGGGCTGGCGCATGCAGGTCTGCAGGGTGGCGGGCAGGCCCCAGGACTTGGCAACGCCCAGGCCGAGCGCTTCAAAGCTCAAGCCCAGCACGCTGACCGAAGCCGCCTCTTCGCTGATTGCACTCGCCGACCCGCCCTGCTCTGCGCCGGCGACGATGCCGCGCACCTGGCGCGCCTCTTCGAGGAAGTAGAACTCGGTCAGCAGCCGGCCGAGGTTCTGGAACATCGCACCGAGAAATGCCTCCTCGCCCGCGCCCATCTGCATGCCAAGCTCGCCCGCGACCATGCCGGCCATCAGCGCGCGCAGGAACTCTTCCTTCAACTGGTTCGCATGCGCCTTGTCCTGCATATGCTCTAGCAGCACCAGGCTCATCGCCATATTGCGGATGCCGGCGAAGCCGATCACCGCAACTGCACGCGAGACTGTGCTGATGTTGCCGCCAGCGCTCGAGAAGTGCGCGGTGTTGACCATGCGCAGCAGCTTGTTGGTGAGCGCCACGTCCTTCAGAATTTCGCTCGACAGGCTCGCAAGGCTTTCGTTCTCGGAGTTGGCGACACGCTGGATGCGTGCGACCGAATCCGACAGCGCCGGGAAGTCGCTCTTGTGGCGCATCCGGCGCAGCAAAAAGTCCAGTGCTGCGTTGCTCTGGCCGCCAGCGGCGGACATGGAATCGGTCGGGTCGGGCACGGGCGCCAGCCACGCTTTCAGGGCGTCTCGAAACGCTGCCGCGGTCGGCCAGCGCCGGGCCGGGTCGCGCGCCAGCGCGCGCAGCAGCACGCGGCGCAAGCCGTCATCGACTTCGGACGACATCCCGCCGGGCAATGCGAGATCCTCGGACGCCACGCGATGCATCGCGCGGTACGGGTCGCGCTCGCCGATCATCTTCTCGCCGCTGAGCATCTCGGCCAGCACGAGGCCAGCCGAGAATACGTCCATCGTCGCGGTCGGCAGGCCGCCTTGCGTGGCCTCGGGCGACATGTAGCCAGGCGTGCCGACGACCTGGTCCAGGTTGCCCGGGTCGTGCAGCCGTGCGGCAATGCCGAAGTCCATCACGCGGGCCCGGCCAGCCGCATCGATCAGGATGTTGGAGGGTTTCAGATCACGGTGCACCACGCCTGCGGCGTGCGCCGCCTCCAGAGCGTCGAGCACCCCGAGCAGCATCGCCACCGCCAGATGCGGCGCCAGCGCGCCCCGCGCCTTCACGTGCTGCGCCAGCGTCGGTCCGGCCACGTACTCGAACACCAGATAAGGCTGCTGTTGGTGCACGTCGGCCTCGAACACCGGCACGATGTTCGGGTGCGTCAAGCGGCTGACGCTGCGCGCCTCCTGCAGCCACTGGTTCACCGCCAAAGGATCGGCCGCCGCTTGCTCGCGCATCAGCTTGACGGCGACCTCGCGCTCCAGGCGGGCGTCAAAGCCCAGCCAGACCGTAGCCTGCGCTCCTTCGCCAAGCACGCGTTTCAACTCGAAGCGGCCGAGCTTCATTTTTCAGCAGGCACAGGCTCGGCCTCGGCAGGGGTGTCGGGTGCGACCGTGCGCCCGCTGACGGGCATAGGCGTGCCTTTTCGCAGCGCCTCGCGTGCCGCCTGCACCGCATCGTTGACGTCGCGGGCGTTGACGTTGAGTGCGCGCGCGTAGCGCAGCGCAATCTGGTTGATCGCGGTGACTGCGCGCGCGCCGCTCATCGTGGTCACGACATCAACGGCCTCGTTCGCGGCGCTCGCCGTCTGGCGCAGCACCTCGGCGTCGGAGTCGGGCTTGCGCACCGGCGCGTCGACCGGCAGCCGCCGCGCCATGTGCATCACGTCGTCGCCCAGACCCCATTGGCGTGCGACCACGGCACCCAGGGCTTCGATGTCAACACCAAGCACGGCGAACGCCGCGGCCGTCTCGTTCAGGCCCGGTTGCTCGGGCACGCCGGTCTCGGCGTTCGCTGGCATGGGTTTCATCAATTGCTGGATCTGTTCGGCCTCGTCGGCGAAGTGATAGCGCAGCATCAGGCGTCCGAGGTTTTGCAGCATCGTGATCAGGTACACGACTTGGGCGTCATAGCCGGCCGGCCTCAACGCCTGCGCGGCGTGGCCGGCCAGACGCACGCGATCGAGCGTGACCTGAAGCGCAGCCGCCTGCACGTCGTTCAGCGGTCCCGGCCAGGCCCGCAAGGTGTTGGCGGCGAGCCGCACGCCGTTCACGCCGATCAGCGAGATGATGCGGCGCAGCGTCAGCACCGGGCCGTTTCCCTGGATCTGAGTGCCCTGCACCTGCGCCGAGTTGAGCGTGCGCAGCAGCTCGAAGCTCAGTGCCATGTCGTCGAGCACCTGGTCTGCGATCTCGTCGGTGCGCTGACTCTCCAGGCCAGTCACGCGCGCGACGCGGTTCGCCAGACCCGGCAGCGCCGGCAAGTGGCCGACGCTGCGCAGCCGGTCCACCAGGAGCGCCAAGGGGCCGCCGCCGTCCTGCGCCTGCGCATCGAGCCAGCCAGCGAGCGCGCCCAACAGGGTGCGGGCGTTCTGATAGCGCAGCCGCTCCTGGCTGGAGGTGCTGCGGTTCGCGATCGCACGCAACGCCTCGGGGATCGGCAGCGGCGTACTCCACGGCAGGCGGACCATCTCCCGGCCCTGCGGTGCCATGCGCAGCATTGCCAGCGTGGTGTCGGGTTGGTCGAGTGGCGCCTGGCCGGTCAGCAGATGATGCAGCAACAGCCCGCAGGCGAGCAGGTCGCGCGCGGCAGCGGCGCGTCGGGCACGCAATTCGTCCGGGTGCATCGCCATCGTGCGTTCGTTCGAGCGCGCGCGCACGGCATCCCGCTGCACCCGCGCGCTGTCGCCGGCACCAGCCAGGGCCATCAGGCGCACGCTGCCGCGCTCGTCGAGCAGCACGCTGTGCAGCTGCATGTCTAGGTGCGGCACGCCGGCTTCGTGCGCGAAGGCCAGGCCTTCGAGCAACTGGCAGATCCAGGGCACCATGTCGGCCGGCGCCGCCACCGTGTTCTTCGCGAGCCATTCGCCGAGCGTGATGCCGAGGGCGCGGTCGACGGCGACGAAAGGCCAGTGGTCCTGCGCGCCGACTTCGACCACATGCGCCAGGTTCGGGTGGTTCAGGCGCGCCGCCATGCGGGCATCGCGCAACCAGTGTTCCAGCGCGGTGGCATCGGCGGGCTGCACGCGCGGCATGGTCAGCATGACCTCCTGGTCCAGGCGCGGGTCGAAGGCAAGCCAGGCCATCGTGGCGCTGCCCTTGGCGAGCAACTGGCGCAGCTCGTAGCGACCGAAGAACCTCACGGGGTTCGGTTTGGCGGCGGGCGAGGCTGGGGCGACCATGGGCGATGACACGTGGCTCGATTGGACGGCCGGCGCGGCACCGACGGTGCGCCGATCAGGCCGGCAATGTCGGCCCTTTCTTCACCGCCAGCGCTGCCCCTTCACTCGACTTCGAGCACCGCGCCCTCACCGCTGATGAAGGCGCAGCGCACCGTCGCGCCGGGTTGCAGCGCCTGCACCGCGCGCCGGTAGCGCTGCAATTGCGCGCGGTACGCCGCCTGGCGCTGCGGCGCGGGCGAGAGCTTGTAGTCGAGCACCCACCAGACCGGCCCGCTCGCTTCATCCACCTCGACCAGGCGGTCGATGCGCAGCAGCTCGCCCGCCTCGCTGACCGGCACCTCGTTGCCGGCCCAGCGTAAGCCGGGGCCCCCGAAGAAACGCGCACACGCCGGGCTGCGCCAGATGCGGCCGGCGCGCTGCGCCACCTCGGCCCGGTCGACCTTGAATTCGAGCGCGGCGGCATCGGCCAGCGCGTCGATGTTCGGCGCACCGGCGCGGCCCGGTGCCGCGGCCCATTCGAGCACGCGGTGCACGGCCTGGCCA
>JANYBE010000394.1 GCA_025360945.1 Rhizobacter sp.
GGGGTGCGTCAGCAGCGCGTCGACCGCGACCTTGTCCCCTTGCACGACGTTGAACACGCCGTCGGGCAGACCGGCCTGCGTCAGCAACTGCGCCATGAACATCGAGCACGGCAAGGTCTTCACCGACGCGCAGGGCGAGGTCACGCGCGGCATCGACATCGTCGAGTTCGCCTGCGGCGTGCCGCAGCTGCTGAAGGGCGATTTCACCGACCAGGTCTCGACCGGCATCGACAACTGGACGCTGCGCCAGCCGCTCGGCGTGGTCGCCGGCATCACGCCGTTCAACTTCCCCTGCATGGTGCCAATGTGGATGTTTCCGGTCGCGATCGCCTGCGGCAATGCATTCATTCTCAAGCCGAGCGAGCGCGATCCGTCGTGCTCGCTGTTCATGGCCGAGCTGCTGAAGCAGGCCGGTCTGCCGGACGGCATCTTCAGCGTCGTGCAGGGCGACAAGGTCGTCGTCGACGCGCTGCTGACGCATCCCGATGTGAAGGCGCTGAGCTTTGTCGGCTCGACGCCGATCGCACAGTACATCTACGAGACCGGCGCGCACCATGGCAAGCGCGTGCAGGCCCTGGGTGGGGCGAAGAATCACATGGTGGTGATGCCCGACGCCGACATCGAGCAGGCGGTGGACGCGCTGATCGGCGCAGCCTATGGCTCGGCCGGCGAGCGCTGCATGGCGATCAGCGTCGCGGTGCTGGTCGGCGACGTGGCGGACAGGATCGTGCCCAAGCTGGCCGAGCGCGCCAAGACGCTCAAAGTCAAGAACGGCATGGAGCTCGATGCCGAGATGGGCCCGATCGTCACTCGCCAAGCGCTCGAGCGCATCGAGGGCTACATCGGCGTCGGCATCGAGGAGGGTGCGAAACTGGTCGTCGATGGCCGCGGTCTGAAGGTGGCGGGCCACGCGCAGGGCTTCTTCACTGGCGGCACGCTGTTCGATCATGTGACGCCCGAAATGCGCATCTACAAGGAAGAGATCTTCGGCCCAGTGCTCGGGTGCGTGCGCGTCCACGATCTCGCCGCCGCCGTCGACCTGGTCAACGCGCACGAATTCGGCAATGGCGTGGCCTGTTTCACAAGCGACGGCAATGTGGCGCGCGAGTTCTCGCGCCGCGTGCAGGTCGGCATGGTCGGCATCAACGTGCCGATTCCCGTGCCGATGGCGTGGCACGGCTTCGGTGGCTGGAAGCGCTCCTTGTTCGGCGACATGCATGCCTACGGCGAAGAGGGAGTGCGCTTCTATACAAAGCAAAAGTCGGTGATGCAACGCTGGCCAGCGAGCATCGCCAAGGGCGCCGAATTCGTGATGCCTACCGCAAAGTAGATTGGCCCACACATGCGCAGCCTGTTCCACCTGGCCATCAATGTTCGCGACCTCGACGAAGCGCGTCGCTTCTATGGTGGCGTGCTCGGCTGCGCCGAGGGCCGCAGCACCGAGACCTGGGTCGACTTCGATTTCTTCGGCCACCAGCTGTCGCTGCACCTCGGGCCGCTGCTGCAGACGCAGCGCACCGGCCGTGTCGACGATCAGCTGGTGCCGATGCCGCATTTCGGGCTGGCCCTGGCGCAGGGCGACTGGCGAACGCTCGCGCAGCGCCTGGAGGCCGACGGCACCGAGTTCGTGCTCGCGCCTCAGCTGCGCTTCGAGGGCCAGCCTGGCGAGCAGTGGACGATGTTCTTCCTCGACCCGAGCGGCAACCCGCTGGAGGTGAAGGGCTTTCGTTCGCTGGACGCTGTGTACTCGGGCTGAAGCGCGCGCGATGCTTGCCACGCCGAACTTGAGCGTGGCAAGGGGGTGCGTCATTCGATCGCGGGTGTCGCGCGAACTATTCACGCTTGACGCGCCGGGCATTGCAAACAGCCGTCGTGCAGCCTTGCTTTTCGGTCAATTGCGGCGCCGGGAAGTCGATAGCCTTCTCATACCGTATCTCGACTGCCGATCAAAAGGTACCCGACATGAGCCACGCCCAACCCCGCCAGTATTTTGCATCGACCCAACGCGCCGTCGCCAACGCAGACGCGATCGAATGGGAAGAGCTGCCCTCACTGGCAAAGCGGCTCATCAATCGCGGTCAGCCGGCCCAGGCGCGCGGCGCCAATGATTCGCGGTTCCAGAACAGCGCCAGCTTCGATACGCCCTGGGGCGCCACGATGCCGGCCGCGCTCGACCCGGCACCGGTCTCTCAACCCTTCGTCGAACGCCTGGCCGGGCTCGCGACCCGCGAGGTCATCGAGCCCGATGTCTTTGCCCACTTCTTCGGTCCGAACGCTGAATGAGTCGAACGGCCTGCGGGAGCGGGCCGAATAGAATCTCGAGTGCATTTCACACGCACTGGAGACCGACATGGCCATGTCGATGGACGATCGCGACGGCAAGATCTGGATGGACGGGAAGATGGTGGAGTGGCGCGACGCCAAGATCCACGTCCTGACCCACACATTGCATTACGGCTGCGGCGCTTTCGAAGGCGTACGTGCCTACAACACGGTCAACGGCACCGCGATCTTCCGGCTGCGCGAGCACACCGAGCGCCTGTTTAACAGCGCGAAGATCCTGCGCATGAAGATCCCGTTTTCGTTCGAGCAGGTCATGCAGGCCCAGCTCGATGTCGTGCGCGAGAACAAGCTCGAGAGCTGCTACCTGCGACCACTGACCTGGATCGGCTCCGAGAAGCTCGGTGTCTCCCCCAAGGGCAACACCGTGCATCTGATGGTCGCGGCCTGGCCGTGGGGCGCATACCTCGGCGAAGAGGGCATGAAGCGCGGCATCCGCGTGAAGATCTCGAGCTACACCCGACACCACGTCAACATCACGATGACGCAGGCCAAGGCGGTGAGCAACTACAGCAACTCGATCCTGGCCAACATGGAGGCGCTCGATGACGGATACGACGAGGCGATGCTGCTCGATGCGAATGGCTTCGTCAGCGAAGGCGCGGGCGAGAACTTGTTCATCGTCAAGAGCGGTGTCATCTACACGCCCGACCTGTCAGCCGGCGCGCTCAACGGCATCACCCGCAACACCGTGTTCTCGATCTGCGCCGACCTCGGCCTGAAGGTGGTCGAGAAGCGCATCACCCGCGACGAGGTCTACATCAGTGACGAGGCCTTCTTCACCGGCACCGCCGCCGAAGTGACGCCTATCCGCGAACTCGACCGCATCGAACTCGGCTCGGGCTCGCGCGGGCCAATCACCGAGAAGATCCAGAGTGCGTTCTTCGACATCGTGAACGGGCGCAACCCAAAGTACGCCGAGTGGCTGGCCAAGGTCTGAAGAAGAAGGAAGCACGCACCATGACGACGAAACCTGCGGCCACTGTCGAAGTCACCGCCAAGGACCTGGAAGGCCCGGGCGTGGTGTTCTGCCCGAACCCGAAGATGGCGCTGTGGAGCAACCACCCCAAGGTCTTCATCGACGTGGCGAGCAGCGGTGAAGGCAAGTGCCCTTACTGCGGTACGGTGTACCTGCTGAAAGCGGGCGAAAAGGTGCGCGGGCACTGAGAGCCATGGT
>JANYBE010000446.1 GCA_025360945.1 Rhizobacter sp.
GGCAAGGGCGTCTCCGGCGTAGTGCCTTACCTTCCACTGGCCGACAAGGACAAACCAGCCAGCAAGGAGGCGACGAAATGAAAGGCTCGCTGCGCATTGGCTTGATAGTCGCGGGCTTCGGGGTGGTCTGGCTGCTGTCCGGCACGCTATTCACCGTTAACGAGGGCGAGCAGGTGCTCGTCGTGCGACAGGGCGCGCCGATCGGCGTAATCACCGAGCCGGGCCTGAAGGCGAAGATTCCGCTGATCGACTCGGTCACCTACTACGAGGCGCGGCTGCTCACGCTCGAGCCGCCCCCGGAGCAGGTGATCTTGGGTGACCAAAAGCGCATCGTGGTGCAGGCCTATACGCGCTACCGGATCGCTAACCCGCTGCGCTTTAACCAGTCCGTGCGAACACTGGATCTGGCGGCGCCGCAGTTGGGGCAGATCGTCAGCTCGTCGCTCAGGCGCGTGCTAGGGCAAGTGGTGCTGCCATCGCTACTGTCGGCTCAGCGGGCCAAGATCGTCGACCAGATTCAGAACGAGGTCACGGACAAGGGCAAAGCGCTGGGCATCGAAGTGGCCGAGGTGCGCCTGCATCGTGCCGACTTGCCGCTCGAGACCAGCCAGGCCATCTACGATCGGATGAAGTCAGAGCGTCAACGTGAAGCCAAGGAGTTGCGAGCGCAGGGCTTTGAGTGGGCTCAGCAGATTCAGGCCAAGGCCGAACGGGAGCGGACAGTCACGCTGTCCGAAGCCCAACGGCAGGCGAAGATCACGCGCGGCGAAGCCGATGGTGCGGCCAACAGCATTTTGACGAAGGCCTTCGGAGAAGATCCGGCGTTCTATCGCCTGTACCGCTCGCTGCAGACCTATCGCCAGGCGCTGGCAGACACGGGCGCGACCCTGGTGCTTTCGCCGGATGCTGCCTTTCTGCACTACCTCAAGGCGGGTCCGGACGCCGCGGCGCGACGGTGAACGTCACGTCGGGCGTCGCGCGATCGACCAGTTGGACCGACTCCCGGCCGGCGTGTCGTCGCGGAATTGGATCCGATACCCATGGGCATTGACGGCATCGTCTTCTACCTGAATCTGACGCTGGAGGTGTTCTTCCTGGACCTCCTACTCAGCGGTGACAACGCGGTGGTTATTGCGCTCGCGTGCCGATCGTTGCCCGATCGGCAGAAGCGCCAGGCCATGTTGCTGGGGACCGGCATTGCCATTCTGTTGCGCATCTTGCTCACGCTCGCCGCCAGCGCCGTGCTTCAAGTACCGCTGCTGAAGCTGCTTGGCGGTATCGCGCTGACGGTGATCGCTATCAAGCTGACGATCGAAGACCAGCCCGCGGACACGGGCAACAATGAGAACTCACCTGGTGAGTGGGCCGGGCGCGCAGACCTTCCCTCGGTCATCGGGACTGTGGTCGTTGCCGACCTGGTCATGAGCACGGACAACGTGGTCGCCTTGGCTGCGGTGGCCAAGGGCAGCATGGCCGTCCTGGCGCTGGGCCTGCTGCTCAGCGTGCCCTTCCTGATGTTCGGCAGCTGGTACGTCCCGGCGCTGCTGAGACGTTACCCGGTACTGACCCGGATTGGCGGGGCGATGCTCGGGTGGTTCGCGGGCGATATCGCCGTGTCGGACCCGCTCTATGCCGGCTGGATCGAACAGCAGTCGCCGGCCTTGAGCGTTGTTGTGCCATTGTTAGTCGCGGCCTACGTGCTGCTACAGAGTCGCATCATCGATCAGTCGCGTGCTGGCGCTGCAGCGCTAAGGCCGGCGCACAAGCCGCGGCCACTCAACTCTGGCCAAACTTTGAGCGCCGACGCACCATCTGTTTGGAGCTTGGGTGGCGCCTCGTTGGGTCCCGATGTCTTGCCCCCTGCTGTTCCATCCATGCTCGAACCGGAGCGGCTGACCTTACCGGCAGAGCGGGCCGACGAGAGATTCGAACCCCCTCGCGACCATGCACCCGTGACCGTGGCTGACGCATCACCGATTCGTGCGAGGCGCAGCCCGCTGGCAAAGCCATTGCGCTGGCTCGCGATCGGCGGCGGCACCGTTTTCGCCATCGGCGCTGTGTACGTTGCCTTGAATAGCCGGTGGATGCCAGTTCCCGCTGAGCTGACCCGATACGACTGCCCGGGCAAGGCCGTCGGCCTCTACTACCGGCCCGGTGGCCAAAGGATGCGCATCACCAATGGCGTGGACAGCGTGGACGGTATCGTGCAGTACGACAATCAGATCGACTGGGGCGACTACCACAGGGCCAGCTCGACCTTGGGGTTTGTTCCGCCCACCCGCGTGGTGTTCGGCGATTCGCGCTCTGTGCGAATCGACGGCGGCATGTTCGAAGACGCGACCTGCAATGTTCACTGAGGGGATGCCCCATGCCCGGCCCTGAGGCGGCTCGCCCGAGCATGGCGCCGATCGCCGCGACTGCGCGAGCGCGCTGGCGACGAGTCGCCGCTGCGCTAGGCCCCGGGCTGATCGTGATGCTGGCTGACAACGACGCTGGCAGCGTCATCACTGCCGCGCAAAGCGGCGCCCAGTGGGGCTACCGACTGCTCATACTGCAGTTCGCCATCATCCCGCTGCTGTTCATGGTCCAGGAGTTGGCGGTGCGGCTAGGTCTCGTCACTGGCAAAGGTCTTGTCGAATTGATTCGACAGCGCTTCGGAAAACCTGCGGCATCGCTTTCGGTGATCACACTGCTGGCGAGCTGCTTCGGAGCGCTGGTGACCCAGATCAGCGGCTTGGCCGGTATCGGACAGTTGTTCGGGGTTCCGATCTGGCAGACGGTCTGCTTGATAGTCGGCGCGACACTTGCAATGGTCTGGACCAGCTCCTACCGCTCGGTTGAGCGAGTCGCGATCTTCTTTGGCATGTTCGGGCTCGCCTTTGCGCTGGTTGCATGGAAGGCCCATCCGGACATCGAGCAGTTGTTCGTGCAACTGCGCCAGGCGCCCATCAACGACGCGAGTTACCTCTACTTGATCGCGGCGAACCTCGGTACGAGCATCATGCCTTGGACCGTGTTCTACCAGCAGTCGGCATTGATCGACAAAGGGCTCTCCTCCAGTGATTTGAGGGTTGCGCGGATCGACACGCTTGTTGGCGCGGTGATATGTCAACTGTTGACCGCGTCCGTGCTAATCGCTGCTGCGGCGACGCTTGGGCAGCACCAGGGTGCTGGCGCACTCGAGACCGTACCGCAGGTCGCTACCGCATTTACGTCCGCCTTAGGCTACACCTTTGGGCGCGTCGTGTTCGCGCTGGGCCTGAGCGGCTGCGCTTTGGTCGCCCTCATCGTGGTGTGCCTCTCAGCGGCATGGGCCGTAGGCGAAGCTACTGGAGCGAGACACTCGCTTGAGCAGCATCCCTTTGACGCACCGCTGTTCTACGGTGCGTTAGTCGTCATGCTTGTGGGCGCAGGCATGCTCGTGTGCTCCGGTGTGAATCTGATTCGCCTGTCCATCGCCACAGGTGTTGGCAACGCACTGTTGCTGCCGCTCGTGCTGGGCATTGTGTATTGGCTGGCGCGCACGGAATTGCCCGACCGCTACAGATTGAAGGGCCGCTACGCGGCGGTCGTTGCCATCGTCTTCGCAGGCGCTGCGGCTGTCGGATTGTATGCAGGCATCTCCGGAGCGCTAACGTGAGTGGTGTGGGCCGTGAAGAGCGAAGCAAACGAGCGCGTACATGCCCTCAAAGCACTGCCTGGGCCAGAGGCTTCATTTTCAGAGCGCTCAGTATGCCGTCGCGTTCGTTTGGACAGCTGACTGAGGTGACGGCGTCAATTTGGTCTTGCACCTGCACCAGTGTTTCAGGGTCATGCTCAAATGCTTATGAGTTGGCCGAGATGAGTTGGGCTCGTGCGCCCGGGTGCGGATAGGTCGCAACCTTGGGCAGGACGCTTCTCAACGCTTTGCACAGCGGCTCCGCAATGTCGCTTAGCGCGGCCCTCGTCGACTCGACTCTTGCGAGAAGTGCGACGATGCAGACGACCACCGCAACCGCGACTCGGCGGTGACTGCGGGATGCACCGTGGTGATCTTGTCCTCACCTTGGGAGTGTCTGTGCTGGCCGAGAGTAGAGGGCAGTATCCGGCTTCTGCCTCGAGCCAGCAACGGTTGCCACAGCACTTCTGAGATTGCCGCCCATGTTCGCCAGCACCAATGATTCCCCGCACTTCTGGCACCTACTCACGCGCCTTGGGGAGGCGTAGATCCTATTGCCTGCCGCACTGTTGGCAGCGCTGGTGATGCTTCGGCGCCCGGATGCTCGGTCGTTGGCCGCGTGGTGGATGGCCCTGCTGGCCGTGGCCGCGCTGGTCACGACGGCCAGCAAGGTTGCATTCATTGGCTGGGGCATTGGCTGGCCCGAGCTCAATTTCACCGGTATCTCCGGACACGCGATGTTTGCTTCATTTGCTTCAGCCGTCTATCCGCTGCTGTTGGGCACGCTTGCCTCGAATGCGCCCCGCTGGGGTCAGCATCTTGCCGTCGTCGCCGGCTACGCGCTGGCGCTCCTCATCGCTGACTCGCGCGTGGTCGTTGGCGCGCACTCTGTCTCTGAGGTCTTGGTCGGCCTGCTGGTGGGTGGCGCGGTCAGTGTGGCAGCCTTGGCTTCGTCGCGCCTGCCACGCGCGCTGAACGGCCCGGTGATCCCAGCCGTGGTGGCGCTGTGGCTCACGCTCATGCCGGTTCACGCTGCGGCATCAAGGACGCACTCGGTAGTGACACGGGTCTCGCTCCTCATTTCGGGACGTCAGACGCCCTACACGCGCAGCGCCATGTTGCGAGAGCTGCGGCGTCGCCAAGGCGCTGCGCCGGCATGCGCACCGCAATCCATTGCGCCTCCCGAGGCCTGAGAACCTTGAGCGACGGCACCGAATCCCGGCAACCGGCCGGGCGTCGACCAAAAGGCTTGTTCAAGCAGGCGCGATCCCCGTCGTCGGTTACATAAACCTTGTTGTGAAGCACGCAGGAGAGCGTAGTGCGGGAAATCCGCCTGCTGCGTTCGACGTGGCGGGGACTGGAAACGTGACGATGGCATCTCGGATTGCGGGCCAAGGCGAAAGCCTTGGAGAACCCACCGAAGC
>JANYBE010000420.1 GCA_025360945.1 Rhizobacter sp.
GTGATCGCTAGACCCTGCGGGCCCTTGCCGACCTCGATGGTGCGCGCAACCGTGTCGGTCGCCGTGTCGATCACACTGACGCTGGTGGCGCTCGAGCCGCTGACGAATGCACTTGCGCCATCCGGCGCAATCACAATGCCGTCGGGGCCGGCCGCCACCGGCACCGTCGCCAGCACCGCGCGCGTGCCGGTGTCAATCACGCTGACGCTGTTGTCTTTGAAATTGCCGACATAGGCCTTCGGGTCAGCCGCCAGCGCGGTGCTGTCGAGCGCAAAAGCCGCCACCGCCATGACGCTAACGCGCATCATGCATCTTGGGAACATCACGAACGATTTCATGGGCACACTCCTGTGATCTGATCCGGTTGGACGAGGCGACGACAAAGTCACCACCGCATGCATGACCGTGCTGAGCCCACGTTTATTCCGCAGCGGCGCGGAATAAATGCCGACGCCCGCGCGTCATGCACCTAAGGAATCCGTTGAACGACAGGACGCGACAATTCGAAGCGGCAACGCTGCCGCACCTGAGTGCGGCCTACAACCTCGCGCGCTGGCTGCTGCGCGACGACCAGCACGCGCACGACGCAGTACAGGAGGCGTATCTGCGCGCGCTGCGCTTTTTCGACGGCCTGCGCGGCGCGAGCGCTCGACCGTGGCTGCTGGGTATCGTGCGCAATACCTGCTACGACTGGATGCGGCAACACCGGTCGCTCGCCGAACAACTGGTGTTCGACGAGGAGCGCGACAGCGTCGCCGCAACGGCAGTTGCCGACCCAGCGGCGCTTTGGGAGCAACGTGCGCAACGTGGCCGCGTCAATGCTGCGATCGAGGCGCTGGCGCCGCCGTTTCGCGAAGTGATCGTTTTGCGTGAACTCGAGGAGATGTCGTATGAAGAGATCGCCCAGGTGGCCGGCATTCCGATCGGCACCGTGATGTCGCGGCTGTCGCGGGCACGCGCCGCGTTGCGCGTCGCGCTGCAGGACGAGGCCGCGAACTCGAACCTCGGAGGCCAGCACGATGTCAACGCATGACGACGACGCGCTGAGTACGCTGATCCGCCGCGAGGCGACTCGCCATGCACGGCCCGCCGGCCTGGCCGAGCGCATTGCAATCGACGTGCGCGCCGCCGAAACACTCGGCGCCGCAACACCGCACGCGCGCAACCGCCCGTGGCGCCGCTGGTTCGACGTGGCCCTCGTGTTCGGCACTGGTGCTGCCACCGCCTGGCTGGTACTCGCCAGCATCGTGCTGCCGGGCACCACGGACCGCACCGGTGACGAGATCGCCGCGAGCCATGTGCGCTCGCTGATGGCCACGCACCTGACCGACGTGAGCTCGTCCGATCGCCACACCGTGAAGCCTTGGTTCGCCGGCAAGCTGGTCTTCTCCCCTCCGGTGCATGACCTCGCCTCGCAGGGCTACGCACTCAGCGGCGGCCGGCTCGACGTGATCGACGCGCGGCCGGTCGCAGCGCTCGTGTACCGCGAGCGCGAGCACGTGATTAACCTGTTCGTGTGGCCTGCACCGGCCGGCGCCCCAAGCGCGCAAACGCGGCAGGGCTACAGCCTCGCGGGCTGGACGCAGGCCGGGATGCAGTTCTGGGCCGTCTCGGACGCGAGTCCGCAGGATCTGCAAGGCTTCGCGCAGGCATTGCAGGCGCGCATCGCCGCTTCGGCGGCCGCGCCGTAGCCGCGCGGCGTCGACGCGCGTCCCTGCTACGCTCGCAGGATGCCCTCTCCCTCATTGCGTTACCTGTGCCTCGCCGGCCCGACGGCCTCGGGCAAGACTGCAGCAGCGCTCGCCATAGCGCGGGCATGGAAACACTTCCGGCCGATCGAGATCGTCAGTGTCGACTCGGCGCTGGTCTACACCGGCATGGACGTCGGCACCGCCAAGCCCAGCGCCGCCGAGCGCGCGCTGGTGCCGCACCACCTGATTGACATCATCGACCCGGCCGAGAGCTACTCGGCCGCGCGCTTCGTCGTCGACGCGCGGCGGCTGGTCACCGAGATCAACGCGCGCGGCCACATGCCCCTGATGGTGGGCGGCACGATGCTGTACTTCAAGGCCTTGTTCGAAGGCCTGGACGCGATGCCCGCCGCCGATCGTGCGGTGCGCGCCGCGCTGGCAGAAAAGCTCGAGCGCGACGGCCTGCACGCGCTGTACCGCGAGCTGCAACGTGTCGACCCGGTCACGGCGGCACGCCTCAAGCCTGCGGACCAACAGCGCATCCAGCGTGCGCTCGAGGTCTACCGCGTCAGCGGGCAGCCGCTGTCGTCGTTTCACCGCGAGAAGCCAGCGTCCCAGGCGCTACCGCCGCTGATCTCGCTCGAACCCGACGACCGTGCGTGGCTGCACAAGCGTATCGAGGCACGCTTTCATCAGATGCTCGACCTCGGTCTGATCGACGAAGTGCAGCGCCTCGGCGAGCGCGGCGATCTGCACGCCGACCTGCCCTCGATGCGCTGTGTAGGCTACCGTCAGACTTGGGAGGCGCTGGCCGCGGACGATCTCAACGATCTGCCCGAGCGCGGCGTCGCCGCGACGCGCCAGCTCGCAAAGCGGCAATTGACCTGGCTGCGCAGCATGCCGCAACGGCATCGCATCGCCTGCGACGCCGACGGTGCCGTTGACGCGGTCGTGGCGCTCGCCATGCATTTGTCGGACACGCTGCCGGGCGCATGACTTCAGCGCTGCTGGTCGTCTCATCGCTCGTTAAGCGCTATGGCCAGACCACGGTCTTCAGCAGCGTCGACCTGCAGGTGGCGCGCGGCGAGTTCGTCGCGATCCTCGGTGAATCTGGCGTCGGCAAGTCGACCTTGCTGAACTGCATCGCCGGCCTCGACGACGTCGCCGAGGGCCAAGTTCAAATCGATGGCACCGACGTCACGACACTGCCCGAGCCGCAACAGGCGCTCTTCCGGCGCGCGCACCTGGGCTTCGTGTTCCAGGCTTTCCATGTGCTGCCTCACCTGAGCGTGGCGAACAACGTCGGGCTGCCACTGCTGTTGCAGAGCCGACCCGATGCGGTGCGTGTGCAGGCCGTGCTCGACGCCGTCGGCCTCGCTCAATTCGGCGATCGATTGCCGCAGACCTTGTCCGGAGGTCAGCTGCAACGCGTAGCCATCGCGCGCGCGCTGGTGCACCGGCCGCAGCTGATCCTTGCCGACGAGCCCACCGGCAACCTTGACCCCGGCACCGCCGAGCGCGTGATGGACCTGCTCTCGGCCCAGGTGCGCGCCGAGGGTGCCGCCTGCGTGCTCGTCACGCATTCGCGTGCGGCCGCGGCGCGTGCCGACCGCGTGCTAACGCTCACCGCGAGCGGCATGCACGCAGGCTTGCCGTCGTGATCTCGCTGCTGCGCCAGCTCTCGTGGCCCGAGCTGCGCCACCACCCGTGGCGCCACGGCGCGGCGCTGCTGGCGGTGATGCTCGGCGTGGCGCTGGCGTTCTCGGTGCAGCTGATCAACCAGTCGGCGCTGAGCGAGTTCAGCTCGGCGGTACGTGCCGTCAACGGTGTGCCTGACTTCGAACTGCGTGGTCAGCGCAGCGGCTTCGACGAAGCACTGTACGCACGGGTCGCCCTGCATCCGCAGGTCGCGATCGCGAGCCCGGTGATCGAGATCGACACGTTCGCCTTCGCTGCGAACGGCGAGCGCGTCGCATTGAAGATCGTCGGGCTCGATGCGCTCGTCGCGGCGCCGCTGTCGCCGGCGCTGATGCCGCGCCCGAACGAGGGCGCGAACCGGCTCGCGCTGCTCGCGCCCGATGCGATCTTTCTGAACCCGCAGGCGCGGCAGCGGCTCGCGGGCGATCTTGTGCGCGTGCAGACGCCGAACGGCAGCGTCACGCTGCGTGTCCAGGGCAGCATTGCGGCGCAAGGGGCCGCGCTCGCTGTGATGGATATCGCTGGTGCGCAGTCGAACTTCAGCTGGCTCGGCAAACTCGGGCGCATCGACGTGCGGCTGCGCGCCGGTGCCGATCGCACGCAGGTGCTGCGCGAACTCGCGCTGCCCTCAGGCGTGCGTGCCGCCGCGCCGGACGAGGCAGCGCAGCGCGTGTCGAACGTCTCACGCGCCTACCGCGTCAACCTCACCGTGCTCGCGCTGGTCGCGCTGTTCACCGGCGCGTTCCTGGTGTTCTCGATCCTGTCGCTGTCCGTTGCGAAGCGCCAGCCGCAGCTCGCGCTGCTTGGCGTGCTCGGACTGAGCGGGCGCGAGCGGCTGAGGCTTGTGGTTGCAGAATCAGCCTTGCTGGGTCTGGCCGGCAGCGTTCTCGGCCTGCTGCTTGGCACCGCACTCGCGGCGCTCGCGCTGCGCCTGCTCGCCGGTGATCTCGGCGGCGGCTACTTCCCCGGCGTGGCGCCGAGCCTGCAGCTTGACGCGGGTTCGGCAGCGGTCTACGGCGCGCTCGGCGTCGTCGCCGCCATCGTCGGCGGCTGGATGCCGGCACGCGCAGCTCAAGGCCTCGTCCCCGCCCAGGCCTTGAAGGGATTGAGCGCGGGCAGCGTTGGTGCTCTGCCGGCGTGGGTCGGGCCGCTGCTGCTCGTCGGCGGCATGCTGCTCGCGCTCGCGCCGCCGATCGCCGAGATTCCGCTCGCGGCCTACGCATCAGTCGCCTGCCTGATGCTGGGCGGCACCGCGTGCGTGCCGACCGCGGTCGGTGCCTTGCTCGCCGGCCTCGCACCGCCATCGAATGCTCTCGCGCTGCTCGCGGTCGAACGCGCGCGCCACCAGCGCCACACCGCGACGATCGCGGTCGCCGGCGTGGTCGCGAGCCTGAGCCTCGCCGTCGCGCTCACCGTGATGGTGGCGAGCTTTCGCGACTCGGTGACGCGCTGGCTGGACACCGTGCTGCCGGCCGATCTGTACGTGCGCGCCGGCTCGTCGCAGGTCGCTGGCGATCTCATCACGCTGCCTTCTGACCTGTCGCGCCGCGCGGCCGCGCTGGCAGGCGTCGAACGCGCAGCGGCGCAGCGCGTGACGAGTGTTCAGCTCGATCCCACGCGGCCGGCCGTCGTGCTGATCGCACGCGCGATCGACGACCCGGCCAGGGCGCTGCCGCTGGTCGGCGAAATCGCACCGCTGCCGGCCGACGCGATCGGCGTGTTCGCCAGCGAGGCGATGGTGAGCCTGTACGGCGTGGCACCAGGCACGTGGCTCACTCTGCCGATTCCGAGCGGCAGCACGACGGGCGTGTTCGTGCGTGGCGTCTGGCGCGATTACGCGCGCCAGCACGGCGCGATCGCGATGCCCGAGGCCGATTACCGACGAATCACCGGCGACGCGCGCGTCAACGACCTTGCGCTGTGGCTGCAACCGGGTGCGATTCCCTCGGCGGTGCAGCAACGTCTGCGTGTACTCACGAGCGAGCTTGGGCTCGACGGCGCGCTGCTCGAGTTCGCCTCGGCCGGCGAGATCCGCGCGACCTCGCTGCGCATCTTCGACCGCAGCTTCGCCGTCACCTACTGGCTTCAGGCGGTCGCGATCGCGATCGGGTTGTTCGGCATCGCCGCGAGTTTCTCGGCGCAGGTGCTGGCGCGCCGCAAGGAGTTCGGCCTGCTCGCGCACCTGGGCCTGACGCGCGCGCAGGTGCTGCGCGTCGTCGCGGCCGAGGGCGCAGTATGGACGGCCGCAGGCGCGTTGCTCGGGCTGCTGCTGGGCCTCGCCGTCAGCGTGGTGCTGGTCAAGGTCGTGAACCCACAGAGCTTTCACTGGACGATGGATTTGCTGCTGCCGTGGGCGCGCCTCGCGGCACTTTGCGCAGCGGTAATGGTGGCGGGCACATTGACCGCATGGGTCGCGGCACGCAGCGCCGCAGGGCGACAGATGGCGCTGGCGGTGAAGGAGGATTGGTGACGAGCCTCAGCCCGTCGGCCTGAATTCCTGCACCGTCAGGTACAGCCGAAGGTCGAACTCGAGCTGGTGGTAGTCGGGTTCGATGTGCTGGCACAACGCATAGAAGGCCTTGTCGTGCGCGCGCTCCTTCAGGTGCGCAAGTTCGTGCACCACGATCATCTTCAAGAACTCGGCCGGCGCGTCGCGGAACACGCCGGCGACACGGATCTCGCGCTTGGCCTTAAGCTTGTTGCCTTGCACGCGCGCGACCGTGGTGTGCGTGCCGAGCGCGTTCTGAATCACGTGAAGCTGGTTGTCGTAGACCACCTTGCTGAGCGGCTCGGCGTTGCGCATGAAGCGCGTCTTCAGCGACATCGTGTAGTCATACAGCGCGGCGTCGGTGCGCACGCCATGCGCTCCTGGATAGCGGCGCCGCAACCGCTCGCCGAGCCGCCCGCTGGTGAGCAGCAGACGTACCTGGGCGAGTGTCTCGTCTGGGTAGCCGGCCAGATAGGGCAAGCGGACGCCGGTCGACTCCTGCATCGTGCGATTATCGTTCGCGTTGCTGCGGACGCCGATCCCCCTGATCGTCGTTGCCGAGCCGCTGCGCGGGTCGCGTCGTCTGGCGCTGCGGCACGGACGGGCGCGCATTGCCCAGCGGGCGCGGAGGCGGCGCCGGTCGCACGACTGGCCGTGGCTGCACCGGTGGGGGCTGGATCTGCGGACGCGGCGGGCGCGTCGGCCGCGGGGGCTGGATCACGGGACGCGGTGGCGGCGGGCGCAGGTGCGCCGGCCGGTGCGGTCGATGGCTTCACGAATCCCAGTCGCGGCCGGTCGCGATACCACGGGCGTTGGCTGTAGTAGCTGCCCCAGTACGCGCCGAGCACGAACGTGACGATCGGCAGGCCGATGTTCGAGTCGTACTGGATGAACGGCACGTTGCCGTAGTTGAATGGGTAGACGAGATTGCCGCCGTAGTCCCATCCGCCACTATTGTCCAGCGTAATCACGTCGCACCAGCTGAAGTCCGACAGGCAGCCCTGCAGCTGCCGCCGGCGGCCGCTGCATCACCAGCGGGTATTCGCGCTGCGGGCCGGCGCGCACGTGCGCCCAATTCGCGGGCTGCGCCTGCTGCGCCGCGGCAAGCAGCGGCGCGAGCAGCGCCACGGCACCCACCAGGACACCGCGGGTCTTCGGCAACGACTTGTCTCCAAGGTTGAGACGCGCAAGCATACCCGCCCGTAAGATCACGGCCCCTCCCCTTGAAAGGTCCAAGCAATGGTTGCCAACGTGCTCGCGGGATTGGTCGTGTTGATCCACCTCTACATCGTCGTGCTCGAGATGTTCCTGTGGGACAAGCCATTCGGTCGCAAGGTGTTCGGCAACACGCAGGAGTTCGCCACGGCATCCAAGGTTCTCGCCGCGAACCAGGGCCTGTACAACGGCTTCCTAGCCGCCGGGTTGATCTGGGGTCTGAGCATGGGTGCGGCCGGCCAGTCCCTGCAACTGTTCTTCCTCGGCTGCGTCACCGTCGCCGGCCTGTACGGCGCGATCAGCGTGGGCATCAAGATCCTGTTCGTGCAGGCGGTCCCCGCGGCGCTGGCCGTGGCGGCGATCCTGCTTAAGATCTAACGGGCCATCAGGCCAGCGCCTTGATCGAACGTGCATTGAACAGGTAGCCGATGCCGCGCACCGAGCGGATCAGCGGCGCGCGATCGGCCTCGGCGCCGAGCTTGTGGCGCAGCCTTGATACCAGCAGGTGGATGCTGCAGCTTGCCGCAGGCAAGGCTCGGGCTTGCGCTCCCGCCGCCAGGTCGTCACGGTTGACGACCTGACGGAGGTGCCTGCAGAACGGTCGACAGCAACCGGAACTCGGCGTTCGACAGCGCCACCGACGCGCCACCGGGTGAACGCAGGCGACGTTCGCTGCGTTGCAGCTCCCGGGCGCCGAAGCGAACGCGGTTACTGTGCTGCGGCGACGCGATACCGGTGCGACGCAGCACGGGGGCGAATGCGCGCGACAAGCTCGCGCACGATCAGCGGCCGGTCGATACAGTCGTCGGCACCCATCTCGAGACCGACGACACGCTCAGCAGCCGGGCTTTGGTCGCCGATCAGGATCACCGGCATGTTGCAGGCCACGCGCAGTTCGCGCGTCAAGCCCAGCGCGTTCACGCTGCGCAGCATCAGGTCGAGCACAACGAGGTCGATGCATCGCGCGTCGAGTTGTGCATACACGGCCGGCGCATCGCACTCCGCGTGCGCATTGAGCCTAAGCGGCGCCTGGCCATCGCACAGCGAGCGCGGGCTCGTCGAGCGCGTCGGGGTCGCAGACCACGTCGTCGGGCGACTCGTCGTCGAACAGTTTCGACGCGCGATTCCTTGTCGAACTTCGCCCTGTCGTCGTTCATCGACATGGTGATCAAGCAGTACGGCCAGGCGGCAACGGCATCCAGCGCCACAGCCGACGCGTCGCTCAGCGTCACCGCGTGAGCGACGTGAGGGCCGCCGTGCGCCGGCGACCGCAGCGACCGCGTCAGTCGGCCGCGAAGCAGTAGAACAGGCCGGCGCCGCCGGTGGCCTTCAGCCCATCGGGGCTACAGCCACGGCTCATGTGCGACGAGTTCCACGACTTGGCCGGCACGCTTTCGTCGAGGCCGGTCTTGTCCGAGTGACCGAGCATCGCCGAGCCTTCACCGCTTTGCGTCCAGTTGCCGCAGGTGGTGTTGACGTTGCCGGCGATGAAGCGGCCATCGGGCTGCGAGCCGGTCAGCAGGTCGTGGGTGTTAGGCGTATCGCCACGACCATTGACGACGGCCCCGGTCTCGGTCAACGCGGTCGCCTTGCTCAGATTGTTCGCGCCGTGCAGCTGGTCGACGTCGGTCGCGACGACCACGCCCTTGGCGTTGATCCACGGCCCCTTGCCGATGCGGTCCCGGGCGTTGATGCCCGGCACGTTTGCCGTCGGCTGCTGGCTCAGGTAGGCGTGCCAGGTGCGGTTGCCTGCACCGGACGCGGTGGCGAGCGCCTGGCACTGCTTGTCGGCACCGGTGAGTCCGCCGAGGTCGGCACCCTTGCCGGGCCCGGCGCTGGTGACGAAGAAACTCATGCCGGTCTTTCCTCCGGCCATGCTGCCGCAGCCCGCGAGCACCGCGACGGTGACAGCTGCGGCGGCCCATTTGATCAATCGCTTCATCTCGTCTCTCCTTGGGGTGAATCGGTGGGCTGGGGCGCCCAAGTCTGCGGCAATCCGGCAAGCGGCCAGCCTAGGGCAAAGACTGAGGCGACTCAAGGCGCGGGGCATTCGGCACATCCCTCACCGGCGATTGCGTGGTGCCCCACGCTTCATGCCGGTACGTTGCACCCACAGCTTGTAAGCGTTGGGTGTGAGTTCGCGCTTGAGCAGTGCGACGAGCTGGCCTTCACTCAGGCCGTGGCTCAGCAGGACGGCGTTGAACGGCGGGTGGTCATCCCACGCGATCTCGATCACACGGGCGATCTCGGCGGCACTGAGTCGGGGAGCAGGTTTGGCCATAGGTGCATTGTCTCTGTGAGATGCTCGCAGCATGCATCGACGCGATCTCATGATTTTGCTGGCCGGCACCGCCGCGTTCGCGCGCGCCGGTGCGCAAACCCTGCACTTCCCCGCCGACTTCGGCGCTCATCCGCAAAGCCTCACCGAGTGGTGGTACGTGACCGGTGACCTGCAGGCCGACGCGCGGCTGTGGGGTTTTCAGGTCACATTCTTTCGCTCGAGGACCGGCATCCCGGGCGACGACAGCAGCCGCTTCGCCGCGACCGAGCTGGTGTTCGCGCACGCCGCCCTCACTGATCTGGCAGAGCGGCACCTGCACCACGACCAGCGCATCGCGCGCAGCGGCTTCGGCATCGCGCAGGCTGGCGTCGGCGACACCGACGTGGTGCTGCGTGACTGGCGTCTGTTGCGATCCGGCACTGCGTACCAGGCCGTAGTTACGAGCGACAGCGCGGACTTCGCGCTCGACCTGCACATCGCGCCAACGCAACCGGTGCTGCTGCAAGGCGATGCCGGTCTGTCGCGCAAGGGCCCGTCGCCCGAATACACGAGCCGCTACTACAGCGAGCCGCAGCTTGCGGTAACGGGCATGCTGAACCTTCAGAATACGCGCCTTGCCGTCACCGGCCGCGCGTGGCTCGATCACGAATGGAGCGACGCCTTCCTGCCGTCGCAGGCGGTGGGCTGGGACTGGATTGGCATGAACCTGGCCGACGGCAGCGCGCTGACCGCGTTCAGACTGCGACGCGCCGACGGCACGAGCGTGTACGCGGGTGGCAGCTTTCGGCGCAACGGCGAAGCGGTGCGCAGCTTCGCGTCGCACGAGGTCACGTTCACGCCGGGACGGGTGTGGCACAGCGCGCTTTCGAAGGCACGCTACCCCGTGCAGTGGCGCATCTCCACACCTGCGGGCTCATTCGGCGTCGCAGCGCTGCTCGACGACCAGGAGCTCGACAGCCGCAGCAGCACCGGTTCGATCTATTGGGAAGGATTGAGCGAGCTGCTCGATGCCGGTGGCCTACGCATAGGCCGCGGCTACCTGGAGATGACAGGCTACGCCGCGACCCTGCGCTTGTGACGGCTCAATGCGCGCCCCCGCCGCCGGCCGCACCACCGCGTTTGGGCTTCGCGAGCCATACCACCGCGATCAGCACAAAGAACAGCATCGACGACAGATAGAACAGATCGGTCACGGCCATTGTGTAGGCCTGCTGGTCGATCATGCGGTTCACGTTGGCCATCGCCTGCTCCGTGCTCAGCCCGAGCGTGCCGAGCTGGTTCATCATCTGCACAGCTGTGTCGTTGCCGCGGTTCACCGATTCGGTCAGCTGCGCGTGGTGCAGGATCGCGCGGTCTTCCCACAGCGTCGTGAACAGCGAAGTACCGACCGCGCCTGCGGTGATGCGCACGAAGTTCGACAGGCCTGCGGCCGAGGGCATCTTGTCCGGCGTCAGGCCGGAGAACACGATCGCCTGCAGCGGGATGAAGAAAAATGCCATCGCCGCGCCCTGCAGCACCGTCGGGATCAGGATCGTCGTGAAGTCGGCCTGCGCGTTGAAGTTCGAGCGCATCCACAGCACGAGACCGAAACCGAGGAATGCCACCGTCGCGAGCTTGCGCGGATCAATCTTGCTGACGTTCTTGCCGACCCAGGGCGACAGGATGATCGCGAGAATGCCGACCGGCGCCGTCGCCAGGCCGGCCCAGGTCGCGGTGTAGCCCATGTACTGCTGCAACCACAGCGGCAGCAGCACGACGTTGCCGAAGAACAGGCCGTAGGCGATCGACAGCGACAGCGTGCCGGTCACGAAATTGCGCCGCGCAAACAGGCGCAGGTCGACGATCGGGTGCTTGTCGGTCAGCTCCCACGCGAGGAAGAACAGGAACGCCACGCACGCGGTGACCGCCAAGATGATGATCTGGCCGGACGAGAACCAGTCGAGCTCCTTGCCTTTGTCGATCATGATCTGCATCGCGCCGACGAACAGCACGAGCAGGCCCAGGCCGACATAGTCCAGCGGCACGCGCCGAGGCCCCGGGTCGCGCTTGCGGTAGATCGACCAGGTCAGGCCCGCGGCAAAGAGGCCGACCGGGATGTTGATGTAGAAGATCCACGGCCACGAGACGTTGTCTGTGATCCAGCCACCGAGCAGCGGCCCGGCAACGGGCGCGACAAGGACCGTCATCGCCCACATCGCCATCGCAGTACCGGCCTTCGCTGCCGGATAGCTCGCGAGCAGCAGCGTCTGCGACAGCGGGATCATCGGGCCCGCGACCAGGCCCTGCATCACGCGGAAGAAGATCAGCATGCCCATGTTTGGCGCCAGACCGCACAGCCACGACGCGATCACGAACAGTAGCACGCTCGCAGTGAACAGACGCACCTGGCCGAAGCGCTGCGTCAGCCAGCCGGTCAGCGGCACCGAGATCGCGTTCGCCACCGCGAACGAGGTGATGACCCAGGTCCCCTGCGACGGGCTCACACCCATGTCGCCGGCAATCGCCGGAATAGACACGTTGGCGATCGAGCTGTCGAGCACGTTCATGAACGTGGCGAGCGAGAGCGCGATGGTGCCTAGCACCAGATCGCTGCCTTTGAGCGGCGTGAAGGCAACTGGCTTGGGTGGCGCGGCGGGTGCCGGCGCAGGGTCTTGCCTTGGCAGCGCGGCAGAGGTCGAGGACATGGTCAAGCGCTCCTGCAGATCACTTCACGTTGGCGTCGTTGGCAGTCGCACCGGCAGCCAGCGTCGCCATCGAGGCGGAGGCCGACGCGGTCGTCGCCGCGACGGCACCCTTCGCTGCCGGCGGAGCGCTGGCAATAGCCGTTGCCTTGAATCCCGTACCTGCATTGGCCGCGATGATCTTGCGCACCTCGCTGTCGGCCGCAGTGTTGTTCTGCTCGAATACGGTCGTCTGCGCGCTGACCGACG